>JBGSUP010000126.1:0-4342 GCA_041753485.1 Akkermansiaceae bacterium | reverse complement strand
CGGTGGCAGCCGCTTGATCTGGTTTGCGGTCGCAGCGCTGATGGCCTTGCTTTGCCTGAACAAACAACTCGATCTCCAATCCCTGTTCACCGACATCGGGCGGATCATCGCGTGGAAACAGGGATGGTATGAGGACCGCCGCGAGTTTCAAAAATGGTTCGTTTCGGGCATCCTCGCGGCATCGTCGATCGGCACCTTGATTCTCGTCATCAGGTTCCGCTGGTTTTGGAAACAACACGTTCTGCTGGCTTCCGGCCTGGTGTTTCTCCTCACCTTCATCGTCGTCCGCGCGGTGTCGTTCCATCATTTCGACATGTTCCTTGGGGCGCGCCTGGCGGGGGTCAAAATGAACTGGCTTCTGGAGCTGGGTGGCATCGCCCTGATCTGGCTGGCCGCCATCCGCGATTACCGAAATCCCCGGCCCGCGCCCAAACCGCCGTGGAAACCGGCGGCTTGAAAATAATCAGTTATTTTCAGGCTACCCCTCTATTTGTCCCACCCCGGCTGCGATGATGGCGGGGCTATGAACAACCACCTGACCGAAATCGCCTTTGTTCTCGACCGCTCGGGCTCCATGAGCTCGATGATCGAGCCCGCCATCGCCGGCTTCAACCGCCTGCTGCGCGAACAGCAACAGGAACCCGGCAGCGCCCGTTTCACGCTGGTGCTTTTCGACGACCACTACGAAGTGCCCTGCCATTCGGTGCCCATCGCCGAAGTCGTTGAACTCGACACCACCACCTACGTCCCGCGCGGCAGCACCGCGTTGCTTGATGCCATTGGCCGGACCATCGACGAGCTGGGCGCGAAACTCGCGGCCATGCCCGGGACGGACCGCCCGGGCCAGGTGATCGTGGCGATCCTCACCGACGGCGAGGAAAACGCGTCGCGCCGCTTCACTTGGCAGGAAATTGCCAGGCGGATCCGCCATCAGACGGAAAAATATGAGTGGAAGTTCCTGTTTCTCGGCGCAAACCAGGACGCCATCGCCACTGCGGCGAAAATGAACATCCACGCTGCGGATGCGTCGAATTTCGCCATGGAAGCCGGTTCCTACGGCGCGGTGAACGAGGCGGTGAACCGCAAGCTGAAGGCCGTGCGACGGATGAAACAGGGGTTGGCGGATGCCGCCACCGTGCGCGACGCCGCGGCACCGATGGAATCCCTCCGCGAAGAGGAGGAAGACAGGAAACGCTGAGATTTCCCCCCGGCAACAAACTTCCCCGCACTGCGGAGCCCCCCGCCGGATGCGCGAGCACCCGGTCACTGCTCATGACACCGTGGTGCGGGGAAACCCGCTCTCATGAGTCGCGGGCCACCATCACCGCCGGCACTTCTCTAACAGTCCGGCGAGAAACCAGGTGATGCGGGCAAGCGCGTCGGCATGCACCGAATCGCCCAGCGGCGCGAGGTCCGCGCGGCTTTCGGCCAGTAGTTCGAGTGCGGTGTCCACCGCGCTTTCGATCGCGCCCTCGTATTCGGCGATGCCCAGCAAGACCGGCAGATCGAGCGGTTCCTGATCGAGGATGCGCTTGTTGAGCTTGAGTCGCTGGCCCTCGGAAGCGGTCTCGAGCAGGTTGAGGATCGGCAGGGTGAGCTTGCCCTTGATCAGATCGGTGCGCAGCGTCTTGCCGACGACTTCCTCGGAGCCGACGAGATCGAGGCAATCGTCGTAAATCTGATAGGCGGTGCCGAGTTTCATGCCGTAACCGTAAAGCAGCGCCTCGGTTTCCGCGTCGAGCCCGGAGAGCTTGCCGGCAAGGCCGGTGGCGGCGGCGAACAGGGCGCCGGTCTTCATGCCGATGACGCGGAAATACTCCGCCTTGGTGAAGGTGAGATCGAAGCGGCGCTGGGTCTGGATGATCTCGCCCTGGCAGACTTCGCGGGCGGCATTGCCGACCTTGCGGCAGATGTCGATGCTGTTGAAATCGGTGGCCAGCGTGAGCGCGTGGGAAAACAACGCGTCGCCCAGCAGCACGGAGAGGGCGTTGCCCCACTTGGCGTTGGCGGTGGGCACCATGCGGCGGGTGTTGGCGCCATCGATGATGTCGTCATGCACCAGCGTGGCCATGTGGATGAGTTCGAGAATGACGCCGAGCTTCACGTGGTCATCGGTGACGCCGCCGGCCGCACCGCCGATCAGGATTGCCAGCGCGGGACGGATGCGCTTGCCGGAGGTATTGCAAATGTAGGCGACGTAGGGCTCGATGGCGGGATCGAAGCCGCGGACTTGCTCGCGGATCGAGATTTCGACCCGTTCGAGTTCGGGGCGGACCAACTCGAAAGGGAACAGATCGCTGCGGGCAGGAGGTGGTGAGGTGGTGGCCATGATGAGGAATCGGCGGCAAGCATCGACGATCTTTTGGCTGCCGCAACCCGGATATTCAGGATTCAATCAGCCGCCGGCTTGGCTTTGACTTCGGGTTTCGCGTTGCGGTGGATCCAAACGCTCTGAACCAAGCCGAGCAGCATCATGCAAATGACCACAAAAGTCCCGGAATAGCTGACCAGCGGCAGCGGAATCCCGGTGATCGGCATGATCAGCACGCACATCCCGATGCTTTCAAACACATGCGCGAAAAACAAGGCCACCACCAGGCAGGCGAGCAATCTCCCCGAAACATCCCGGCTGTAAAACGCGATGAACAGGCCCTGAATCATCAACAGGGCGAAGGCCGTGAGCAGCAGCAGGCTGCCGCGAAAGCCCATTTCCTCCGCGATCACCGCGAAAATGTAGTCGTTGTGAGCGGTATCCCGGGGAATGAAGGCCTTGGCATGCAGCGATCCTTGTTCGACGGAGGCCTTCCAGCCCACGCCTTTCCAACCCGCCTTGCCGACAGCCATTGAGATGTTATGAGGCGCGTAGCCTTCATCGGCGATATTGACTTCCTGGCCGCGCATCATGCGCAGCCAGGTGTCGATCCGCTCGGGACCGCGTTCGGAAACCAGCGGCAAGGCGACGAAATAAAGCAGCGGAAGGAGCCCTGCGGCCATCAATCCCATGAAGGAAAGATAGCGGAATGGCGCCCCACCCACCAGCAGCGCGACGATGGCCACCGGGATCCAGACCAGCGCCGATCCCATATCGCCCATTTTCATCATCATCAGGAAAGGCAGGGCTGCCACGCCGCCAATGATGGCGATCCGCGCAGACGGCGCGCCGAACCAACGGTGGAGTTTCGGCAGATCCTGCAGCAACCACGCCATCAGGATGATGCCCGAGGAAACGCCAAGCTGTGCCGGCTGGAACTTGAACCCCAGCAGGGTAAGCCGGTGGACCGAATCGTCCTCCAGCATGGCCATCGCCATCAGGCCGATGCTGGCCACATAAAACGGCAGACCCAGCCAGCGAAGCCAGCGGTAATCCACCAGAGCGACCGCGAAGTAAGCGACGCTGCCGATCAGAATCCACTGTTTCTGCATCGAGGCGTAATAGGCGCCCGCAGAGCCGAACTCGCTGAGCACTTGCTTGGAAACCGGCAGATGCCGCGCGGCGCTCTCGATCATGAACACGCCGAAGATCAGAAGCCCGTACATCACGAAAACGAGCACCCAGTTCATTCCCAGGATCTTTCTCAGAAACGGCGTCATGCGGGAAAGCGGCGACGATAGGCCGCCGCTCCGCCATGGCAAGGCGGGTGTGAACTTTCGAAGCGCGGGGACCTCAGCCGTTGCCGAGGCGTTGGACGAATTCATCCAGCAACGATTTGAGGCGCGGTTCCGGGGCGATGGCGGCGGGTTTGTCGAAGCCGATCCAGATGGCGGTGGCACCGGATGGGCCGAGCCGCAGGGTCCAAGCGTCGCGCTCGGAGCCGGTGGCACCGGTGAAGGTGCGGGTGTTGTGGGTGCGGTTGAGCACGCTGGTGGCGTCGAGTGCCGCATGCGGGCTGAGTGCTTGGGTGAGCAGGGGCTTGGCGGTGTAAATGGCCTCGCCGGAGGAGTTGCGGATTTCGCGGATGAGGAAGGGTTTCGGGCGTTTGCCTTGATTGCCGAGGGTAGCGAGGCCTACCGACATTTGCCGGGGAGTGGCGGCCACTGATCCGCGGAAGAGGTCCTCGGTTTGCAGGAACGGGCCTTGGATTCCACAGCGTTTGGCGAGGCGCTCGACTTCGGCGGGGCCGATCTGGCGGCCGGTCTGGACGGGTTTTCCGGGGAGAACGAGCTTCCCGCGCTCGACGGCGGCGGCGGCGACGAAGGGTTCGAAGGCCGAGCCGAGATCGCGGCTGGAGCGGGTGCGGTCAAAACGCGAATGGCTGAAATTCCGTCCGCCAATCAGGGCGAGGACAGCTCCGGTCCTGGTTTCGGTGGTGACGGCGGCGTACTGCAGATAGACCGGCTCGGT
>JBGSUP010000125.1:0-3715 GCA_041753485.1 Akkermansiaceae bacterium | reverse complement strand
GCCCCAGCATGAGGCATGCCCGACTCCCAAATGACGGTTCACCGCCGCCGCGGATGCCAGCAGGGCGGCTTTCGAAAGCGCAATCCACTTCGGAACGCCGGAGCTGCCGGAGGTTTCGAAGAGCACATGCCCGCGCAATTCGGCTAGAGCCGGGATTTCCCCGGGAAAATCCCCCGCGGCAAAGGGCAAGGGATCGTCCCAAAACACACGGTTGATCAGCAAAGACGGGTCCATGGCAGCGCATCGAGCAAATCATCGAAACCAAGCCCGTTGCCCGCTGGCGGCTGGAACACCGGCGACCACGGCCCGAGCAGTTCCGTGAACGCGTCGGGTTCGAACAGGTGATGCGTCTGCAGCCCGCACATTCCCACCAGACCGGGGAATTGCAAGCCGAGCCGCGCGGCTTCCCACGCGGCGAAGGTCTGGCCCAGTGGATGATCCATATAGCCCGTCACTACCACCCGCTGGCCATTGCGGATCGCCGCCTCCCCTAACAAAAACGGCTCGTCGATCGCCGGTTTAATCACCATCACCTGCGCCGCCGTGCTCAGCGGAGCCGCCTCGCGGTCCACTGCCAGCTTCACCCGCGTCTGGCGATGCAGGGCCGTCCAGGCGGAATCCGAATATGGGCAGGGATCCTCCACGAAGTCGATGGCCGCGCGGGTGGTCTCGCGCAGGCCTAAGAGAAACTCCGCCGCCGCGTCCGGTGCCAGCGATTCGTTGAAATCCAGCCGCCAGCGTAGCAGTGGATACTCCGCGGCCATGTCATCGAGAAACCGGGCCTCGGCCGCCGGATCGCGCCCGCACTTGAGTTTCACCGCCGAGAATCCGGCTTCCACCGCGCGGGCCACTTCCGCGAGATCGTTCGTCGCGAGCGTCGCGTGGCTGTCCGGCAGCTCCATTTCCTCGAACAGCGAGTGGTCGAAAACCCGCGCCGCACGGTCGTATTCGGTGCAGCGGATTGCGCGCCGGACGATCGGCCAGCACCTTGCGCCGGCCAGGTCGGCGAGGCATTTCTCCAGCGGCGGATCTCCCAGCTCCGGCCACGGATGGATGCAGCCGAAGCCGCCATCGATCTGAATCAAGGCACCCTCGAACTCGTGGCGCTTCGAAACGGAGTTCAGGAAGCCGCTTGTTTTCAGGCGGTAGCGCGAGATCAGCGGCTTTTGCGCGGGGAGTTCCATCGGGGCGGCAAGGCGAATCATGCATCCGCCGGGATGGGAAGCAAACTCCGCATTCGGATCGTCCCGTGAAAGCCGGCCGCGTCATAACGAGCGCCAGCCCATGATCATCCAAACCAAAGTTCGCACAATCGGCAATTTCCCCGGCATCGTGCTCTCCAAAGAAGCTCTCCAAGCGCTCAAAGTGGGCGAGGGCGACAATCTCCTCCTCGCCGAAGCTCCCGAGTGTTCGTTGCGGCTCAATCCGGAGCGCCCGGGATTCAAGGCGAAGATGGAAGGCGCCGACAGGATCATGAAGCGCTATCGCCGCGTGTTCCGGGAGTTGGCCAAATAAAGGAGCCCGCTTGGATTGAAAAAGAAAACTGCCTTGGCTTCCACAGTTCCCTGCTCAGCCGTCACCATGCAGTCGAGTGACAGGGTGTGTTTGGTGTGCGGAAGAAAAGGTGTGGCTCGGGCATTGGATGGTCGGAGTTCAAGTTTAGCTTGCCTCTCGCGGCGTGGATCGCAGTCCGCGGTGGCGCGGCATGCTGAAACATGAACTCCGGACGGCCTTGGGGTGAATACCATCTTGCCACTGCATGGCTACGGCTCGCCCGCTCATGCTCGCCGCGCTGAGCCGCCGGGATGCCGAAACATCCGGTGATGAGGCTTGCGCCGGGGTGAACGAGTGATCAATCTTTGGCTCGAACTTATGAATGAGCGGCGCGTCGTCATCACCGGAATCGGCTGTGTTTCCCCATTGGGCAACGATTTGAACACCACATGGGAGGGCATGACAGCCGGCCGCAGCGGGATTTCGAGGATCACCCAGCTCGACCCGGAACCTTTCGACTGCAAGATCGCCGGCGAGGTGAAAAACTTCGAAGCGGATGGATATTTTGGAGTTCCCAAGGACGCCCGGCGCTCGGACCGCTACGTGCAATTCGCCGTCGCCGCCTCCAAAATGGCGGTGGAGGATTCCGGACTCGATGTTTCGACGGTCAACCCGCGCCGCTTCGGCGTGATGGTCGGCAGCGGCATCGGCGGCCTCGCGACCCTGGAGCGCGAGCATTCGACCTACCTGACCAAGGGTCCCAAGCGGGTTTCGCCGTTCACCATTCCAATGATGATTTCCAACATCGCCAGCGGCATCATCTCGATGGAATTCGGACTCCAGGGGCCGAACATGGTCATCGTCACCGCCTGCGCCACCTCCAATCACAACATCGGCGAAGCCTGGCGCATCATCAAGTTCGGCGATGCCGACGGCTTCATCTGCGGCGGTGCCGAGGCGACGATCCTGCCGATGGGACTCTGCGGTTTCGCCAACATGAAGGCGTTGAGCACCCGCAATGACGAACCCGAGCGCGCGTCGCGCCCGTTTGACAAGAACCGCGACGGCTTCGTCATGGGCGAAGGGGCCGGCGTGCTCGTCATCGAGGAACTCGAACATGCGAAAAAACGCGGTGCGAGAATCTACGCCGAGCTGATCGGCTATGGCATCAGCGCCGATGCCTACCACCTCAGCGCGCCCTCGCCGGATGGCAGCGGCCCGGCCTACGCGATTGAAATGGCTCTCCACCACGGCCGCAAGAATCCAACCGATGTCGATTACCTCAACGCCCACGCCACCTCCACCGGGCTGGGCGACATCGCGGAAAGCAAGGCCATCAAGCTGGCCTTCGGCGATCGCGTGAAAAACGGCCTGATGGTCAGTTCCACCAAGTCGATGACCGGCCACATGCTCGGTGCGGCCGGCGGCATCGAGTTGATCGCCTGCGTCATGGCCATCAAGGACGGCATCGTTCCGCCCACCATCAACATCGAGGAGCAGGATCCCGAATGCGATTTGGACTGTGTGCCCAACGTCGCCCGCGAGGCGGAGGTGAGGGTCGCCCTGAGCAACAGCTTCGGCTTCGGCGGCCACAACGCCTCGGTGCTCGTCAGCAAGTTCGAGTAAGCATGGACGCGCCGCTCCATCGCCACTCCTGCGAGGTCGCTTTTGGCGATACCGACGCCAGCGGCTGGATGCACTTTCCGAATATCTTCCGTTATTTCGAGGAGGCCGAGCACGCGTTTCTAAAATCCCGCGGCGTGCTCGTGTTCGACCGTGCGCAAGGCGGCTGGCCGCGCGTCAAGGTGTCGTGCGATTACAAACGCCCGCTGCTCACCGGCGACCGCATTGAAGTCCTGCTGGCCGTTTCCCGGCTCGGTGCCTCGGCCGTGACCTGGGATTTCGAGGTGCTCACCGCCGCCGGGGAAACCGCCGCCTTCGGCAGCGTCACCACGGTCCGCGTGAATCACGAGGGACGCCCGCAACTCATCTCCGAAGCCGAGCGCGCCGCACTTGGGAATCCCGATTGATCCGCAACCCTGCGCGCGTTCCAACGGCGGCGCGGTTTTTCAGAACGGCCGGCTCAGCGAGGGCGATGAAGGATCGCCGAAGCGCCAATGCAGTTCGGTTGCGCGCGAGATCCCGATGCGCGGGCCGGCGCAGGTTTCCAACGGCCTGCCTTGAGTGATCGCGCAGTCCTCATCGCGCAGGAAACTCCGGC
>JBGSUP010000124.1:0-3976 GCA_041753485.1 Akkermansiaceae bacterium | reverse complement strand
CTCGCCTCGGAACCTTGTGGACAACTTTCCTCCAAGGGCGGAACCACACCCAACCAAACACCAAAAACACCGCCACCCCGCCCCTCATGCACCATAGCTAAAATCCGCCCGCACCCGGCTCCGCTCAGGGGACCACTTCATAGTCGATATTCACCACCGCGAGGGCCGGGGTGACGAGGGAGATGCCGGCCAAAGCAACGAGACGGAGGGAGGGGATGCGGGGAGGGTTCATGATCGGGAGGGGAGTAACATTCGGGATGCCCGAGCCAGTGAAAGCCGGAGCGTGGATAGGGGGATGAATGACAGGGTATCGCGGAAAACTTTCGCGGCAATCAGGATACCATGGCAGAAAATGCGTGGCAGAGCATCAGGGTGTTCACCTAATTTCATCTAGGTGGATCACTTATAAGATCAGATGTGGACGGAGGTGTCATCGAGCCAGCGGACGGCGGCGGCGGTGACTTGGACGGCGTTTTGATGGCCGAGTTTGTTTTTATTGCTAGGAATTTGCTTTTGGGGTGAAGGCCGTTGAAAGAGCGGTTGGCCGGACCGGAGGCGGGGAAAAAGGGGGTTGTTTTTTTTTGGATTTGGGTTTGGGAGCGTCTTTCCGGGTTCTGGCCTTGTATTTGACGCTGATCAGATAGGCCAGGTTGTAGGTGGTGTCGCCGATGGTGAGAGTTTTCATGGAGGTGGGGGGATGGAGATGGAGGGGATGCGGGTAATTTCGCTTTTCAGGCTTCTAGTGCGATATTCATGGGGGGCAGGTCAAGGCTGCGAGAGGGTGTTTCCGGTTTTGGGGAGAAAGGGAGGACAAAGAGTGGGCGGTGGGGACCGCTTTTCTTTGGCTTCTCTTTCGCGGGCGAGTTCGGAGACTCGCGGTCCGGGGGGGAAAGAACAGGCAGGAATGCCTGTTTCACATTTTGAGAGAAGACCGCTTGAAAGCGGGACTACGAACGGACGAGGCAGGCGGTGCCGAAGAGGGTGAAGCCGGTGGATTGCTCGATCTGGATGTCGAGGAGCTGGCCGGTGAGGCGGGCAGGGTCGCCGTCGAAGATGACGATCTTGTTCTGCGGGGTGCGACCGGTGAGGCGGGCGGCGTTGTTTTTGGACGGCCCCTCGCAGAGCACTTGCTGGCGGGTGCCGACGATGGCGGCGTTGCTGGCGATGGCGAGGCGATCGACGACTGCTAGAAGGCGCTGGTTGCGTTCTTCCTTCACGGATTCGTCGAGCTGGCCGTCCATTTCGGCGGCGGGGGTGTTGCGGCGTTTGGAGTAGCGGAAGACGAAGGCGTTGTCGAATTTCAGCCGCTCGACGGTGTCGATGGTGGCTTGGAAGTCTTCTTCGGTCTCGCCGGGGAAGCCGACGATGATGTCGGTGGTGATGGCGAGGCCGGGGCGGGCGGCTTTCATCTTCTCGCAGATCTCGATGAATTTTTCGTTTTTATACGGGCGGCGCATTTCGCGGAGAATTCTATCAGAGCCGCTTTGCATCGGGAAATGGATGTGCGAGCAGAGCTTCGGCAGGTAGGTGAAGGCAGCGACTAGATCGTCCCGGTAACCGATGGGATGCGGCGAGGTGAAGCGGATGCGCTCGATGCCGTCGATTTCATGCACGGCTTCGAGCAGCTGGACGAAGGGCGACTTGCCGTCGATTTTCGGGAACTCGGTGCGGCCGTAGAGGTTGACGATCTGGCCCAGCAGGGTGACTTCCTTGACGCCGTGGGCGGCGAGGTGGCGGACCTCACCGACGATTTCCGAAATCGGTCGGCCGCGTTCCCTGCCGCGGGTGTCGGGGACGATGCAGAAGGAACAGCGCATGTTGCAGCCCTGCATGATGGAGACGAAGGCGGAGGCCTCGTGGGCTTTCGGGATGTGGTCGCGGATGGTGTTTTGCGAGCCTTCCTCCTCGGCGGTGTCGCAGACGGTGGTGCCGCGGAGAGAGAATTGCGGGTCGTCCATGCGGGCTTCGAGCCGGCGCTGGAGGATGGTGTCCACGTATTCGAAAACCTTGTGGTATTTCTGGGTGCCGACGACCACATCGAGGCTGGGCACGGATTTGAAAAGCTCCTCGCCGCGCGACTGGGCCATGCAGCCCATGAATCCGTAAACCACGTGTTTCCGATCGCGGCCGCGGTGCATCATGGTGCCCATTTTCCCGAGCGCCTTCTGCTCCGCCTGGTCGCGGACGGAGCAGGTGTTGATGAGCACGGCGTCGGCCTCGTTTTCATCGGTCGTGACCGTGTAGCCGCCCTCGCTGAACATGCGCACGACCTGTTCGGAGTCGCGCTCGTTCATCTGGCATCCGTAGGTTTTGACGTAGACTTTGGGCATGGAATTTCCGGGTGGGGCGCGCAAGCTAGACGGGAAAACCTGGAGGTTCAAGGCCGCAGGTTAAAGGCCATTTGTCTCAATCCAACTTTTCGAGGAGTGCATCCAGCCTGCACTTTGCCTTGAGCGTCATACATGGCCCACTTGTGTTGAGAGACCGCCGCGAGCCAGTCGAAGCGCTCACGTCTTGAATGCGCCGCCTTGACCCGTTCCCCAATCATCATCCCAAGCCCTTTTTATGGAGGGTCCGGATTTGAAGAAATCTTCTGCTGGAAGCGGACGGGCGGTTCTGTATGCTGGCACGGTAAACCCTCGAATGCCGGCCATGGAAACATTCACCTTCGCGTGCTCCAAATGTGGACAAAACATTTCGGCAGCGCCGGAGGCTGCCGGTTCGACGGGTTCCTGCCCGAAATGCGGCGGCTCGCTGAATGTTCCGGATCCTCCGGCCGAGGCGCCGGTGTCGCGCGCTCCAGGCCCGAGTCCCAAGAAGAGGGTGACCTATCAATACTATGACAATGAGGAGCGGGTGGCTTTGTGGCTCGCATTCGCATTCGTGATTTTCCTGAACTACGTGGGCTACATGGAGAGGCATAGCCCGGACAGTTTTGCTTTCCGCGCAATTGCCTTTGTGACACTCGTCGGCCTGTTTCTCACCTTGGCGAGAAAGAATGTGTGCATTGACCGGGAAACCCGCCAGGTCACGAGTGGGTATCGTCTGTTTGGCTTGATCCCGCTTGGACGGGTGAAGACTTACGCGTTCAGCGAGCTGGCCAATGTCTATTGGAATGGTCCGCCGTATTTGATCATGATGCTCAAGGAGGTGAATGAGGGCGGTGGCGACAGCATTCCCATCTTCATCGGGATCAGGAAAATTGATGGTGGCAACATCCAGATCACCTATGTGCCCTCGGGTCGCAAGAACGCGCATGCCAAGGTTCGGCAGATCGCCGGTGAGATCGCGGAGATGACCGGACTTCCGCTGTTTGAAGAGGTAGGTCTGGCCGGGACTGTGTTTGTATGCGAGCGCAAGAAACTGGAAGCGGGCCTGCAGGCGATGCGGTTGCAATTGCTAGACGTGCTGGACCAACTCGCGTCGGATAATGGAAGGGTGGTTCCGCAGGATTCCGGGCCAGGTGCCGACAATGAGATTTTCCGGTTTTTCGAGTCCAAACTCGTTGAGGCCATTGCGAAGCCACTTGCAGCCAGAAGGGAAGCCGTGTCGAATCTCCTCACCGTGGTGGAGAGTGCGATCAAGGGTACCTAGGCGCTGGACTTTCTTCCTGCGCTTTCACGCCAGCTTGAGCCGCTCGTCGGACTCGAGTTTCGCGCTGAGCTCGGGCCAGTTGTCTTGTTTCTGCATGTTAAAGCAGTGCAGGTAAACGGTGAGCAGGCGGGGCTCGAAGATGTCGATGAGACGGTCGATGGTGGATTGCTAGGAATTTGCTTTTGGGGTGAAGGCCGTTGAAAGAGCGGTTGGCCGGACCGGAGGCGGGGAAAAAGGGGGTTTGATAGTTCCTTTCGTTTGTTTATCGGATCGCGGTGGCAATCGCGCCGCCGCACATCTCCACCCTGCGATCATCCCCGTTTTCCCTCAACCGGGTACAAAACGGTGCCCTCTTGCCGCAAGTATTTTCCGGCCCTACGAT
>JBGSUP010000123.1:0-2451 GCA_041753485.1 Akkermansiaceae bacterium | reverse complement strand
TCCGCGGCTTCTCACCGCGGAAATGCTCGCCGGCATGCGCCCCGGCGCAGTGGTGGTGGATCTCGCCGCGGAGAGCGGCGGCAATGTCGAGGGCACGCGCGTCGATGAAGAGGTCGTGTTGGAGAACGGCGTGCGGCTGTTAGGCTGGGGCGCGCTGGAGTGCCGGGTGCCACGCCACGCCAGCCAGATGTATGCGTCCAATCTCACCGCCTTCATCGAGCACTTCTGGAACGCGGAATCCGGAACCGCCGATCTCGACCGCGATGATGAAATCCTCAACGGCTGCCTGCTCGTGCATCGCGGCATCACCCAGAACCGTTTCAAACCCTGATCACACCCATGGAACTCGCCCCCTTGCTGCTGCTCCTGTTCGCTTTCACGCTTGCTGTGTTTCTCGGCTTTGAACTGATCGCCAAAGTCCCCTCCCAGCTCCATACGCCGCTGATGTCCGGCTCCAACGCGATTTCCGGCATCACGGTGGTCGGCGCGCTGCTGGCCCTGGCCGCCGGCGAACCGCCATTCGCCCGCTGGATCGGCTTCGCCGCCGTGGTCCTGGCCACCATCAACGTGGTCGGCGGTTATGCCATCACCGACCGCATGCTCGCCATGTTCAAGAAGAAGGACAAACCGTGAAGGAAGTTCTCATCAACCTGCTCTACATCGTCTCGGCGATCCTGTTTATCTTCGGCATCAAGTGGCTCGGCAACGCCGGAACCGCACGCCGCGGCAACCGGATCTCCTCCATCGGCATGCTGCTCGCGGTCGTCGCCACGCTGCTCTACGGCGGACTGGATTGGAAGCTGGTGGCGGCTGGCATCCTGTTAGGATCGGTGATCGGCCTGGTGGTGGCGGCACGGGTGAAAATGACCGGCATGCCGGAACTGGTGGCCTTGTTCAATGGCTTCGGCGGCCTCGCCAGCCTGTTGGTGGGTGCGGCGGAATATCACAAACTCAGCCATGCCGGAGCAAAGAATTACCTCTCATCGCTCGCCGCGCAGACCGGCGTCACGGTGCCGCTGGCCTTCGCCGCGGCCGCCATCTCACTCACCATCCTCGTCGGCGGCATCACCTTCACCGGCAGCATGGTCGCATGGGCGAAGTTGTCCGAGAAAATGTCCGGCCGGCCGATGGTGTTCGCCGGGCAGAAAACACTCAACATCACCCTTCTCACCGCGTCCCTCGCCGGAGCCGCCGCGCTTGGCGCGCAACCCGCCGCTACATGTTCGGCGGGACTGGTGATCGGACTGGTGGCCGCCTCCCTGCTGCTAGGCATCCTGATGACCCTGCCCATCGGCGGCGGTGACATGCCGGTGGTGATTTCCCTGCTCAACGCGTTTTCCGGCGTCGCCGCGGCGCTTGCAGGCTTCATCATCCTCAACAACGTGCTCGTCGTCGCCGGCTGCCTGGTCGGCGCAAGCGGCATGATCCTCACCATCATCATGTGCAAGGCGATGAACCGCTCGATCGGCAATGTGCTATTCGGCGGATTCGGCGCGGCCGGCGGCAAACAAAGGGCCTCCACCGGCGAAATGAAACCCTCGTCCGTGGAGGATGCCTATTTTGTCCTGGAGGCCGCGCGCAGCGTCGTCATCATCCCGGGCTATGGCATGGCCGTGGCCCAGGCACAGCACGCCGTGAAGGAACTCGCCATGGCCATGGAAAACAATGGCACCGAGGTCCGCTTCGCTATCCACCCGGTGGCCGGCCGCATGCCGGGACACATGAACGTGCTGCTCGCGGAGGCCGATGTGCCCTACGAGCAACTCCAGGAAATGGAACCGGTCAACGCCATCATGCCATCGGTGGATGTCGCCATCGTCATCGGTGCCAACGACGTGGTGAACCCCGCCGCGCTCGATGATCCCGCAAGCCCGATTTATGGCATGCCGGTCATTCACGCCCACGAGGCGCACACGATCTACTGCCTCAAGCGCGGCAAGGGCACCGGGTTTTCCGGCTTGGAAAACGCGCTCTTCTATCACCCGAACACCCGCATGCTTTACGGCGATGCCAAGGCCACCGTTTCCGCCCTGGCTGCGGAGTTCAGTAAATGAGAGGATCTCCGGAACCAGCCAGGATCGCCTCGATCATGCGCAGCGCTTCCCGATTCCGCCGGACATCGTGCACCCGGTGAAGCATCACTCCCTGTTCCCTCGCCCGCGCGGTGATCGCCACCGTCGGCCAGTCGCGCAATGCGAAGTCGTCATCTCCAAGCAGCTTGCCGATGAACGATTTCCGCGAAACTCCTAACAGCAATGGCGTTCCCGCCGGAACCAGCGTGTCCAGCGCCCGCAACAGGGCGAGGTTGTGCGCCAGCGACTTGCCAAATCCAATGCCAGGATCGAAACACAGCGCCCCGGCGGCGATCCCCGCGCGCGTCAGCGCTTCGCGGCGCTCGCTGAAAAAATCCCGCATCGCCGCCACCACGTCGTCATAATGCGGCGCCGCCTG
>JBGSUP010000122.1:0-3490 GCA_041753485.1 Akkermansiaceae bacterium | reverse complement strand
CGTGCTGGCGCGTGATTTCAACTTGCTCGGGGTGCGCAAGCAGCTCGAACATCGGGTCGAGTGGCTGCACGGGCCGATCGAATGGACGCACGTGCTCAGCCGGTTCCGCTACTGGCGGGACCTGGGGCTGGCCTCGTGGGGCACGGGCAATAGCGTTTACGCCCGGGATTTCGTGGACCTGCTGGAGGATTGGATTGCGGCCAACCCGGTGCCGCCGAAGGTCAGCAACGACCGCGGGACGCACGGGTCGGTCTGGCGCAGGCTGGAAGCGGGGATTCGCGGACGTTTGTGGTTTGAATCGATGGAGATGTTCATGGATGCGCCGGAATTCGACGCGGAGGCGAAATACCTCATGACCCGCTCGCTGGTCGAACACGCCCGCTATCTGCACGCCTGGTCCACCCGCTTTCGCGCGGGAAACTGGCAGGTTACCGAGGCTTCCGGCCTGGCCACCATCGGCATCATGCTGCCTGAGTTCAAGGATGCGGCCGCTTGGCGGGAACGCGGCCTGCACTTCCTGAACGAGCACACCCGCCTGCGCATCGTCACCCACCAGTCTGAGGCGCTCGCACTCTGCGTCCGCGAAGGACCTGCGGGAACCTCAGTCATCGGAATTCCCGCCGGCATCGGTTTGGAAAAATAGCGCGGAACGGATTCCCCGAGCTTTCCCACTTCGCCAATCCGCTCCACCCTGTGCGTGTTCCGAAATTCAGTGCGATTCCAGCCCGATCCTTGAAATATCCCTCACAATCCCAACGAATAGCACCCTCACCTATGAAATTGTTTCCCCTCATCGCCATCGTTTTCGCCACTCTCACCAGCTTCCTCTCCGCCGCCGAACCGGTGCCTCCGGCAGACCAAAACACGGAGGACGAGGCGGCGGCTGGGGGCGGCAACCTCAACAAGCCGGAAAAGCTCGAAGCCTTCCGCGACCAGGCGCTGGGCATGTTCATCCACTGGTCGGTGGATTCGCAACTCGGATCTGTGATCAGCCACAGCCTCGTGGGCGCGGATGAGGACTACGCGCGGCGGTACATCAACGATTTGCCGAAGTCGTTCAATCCCACGAAATACGATCCGGCCGAGTGGGCCGCCTTGGCCAAATTGTGCGGCTTCAAGTATGCGGTGTTCACCAACAAGCACCACAACGGATTCTGCATGTTCCCCACCAAAACGACGGACTTTTCCATCACCAACACCCCGTACAAGAAAGATATCACAAGGATGTATGTCGATGCCTTCCGTGGTGCCGGCCTCGGCATGGGATTCTACTTCTCGCCGGATGATTTCTGGCTGATCCACCAGCAGGGCATTCCGATCTCACGCTACAAGCCCGGCGGCGACCGCCGCGTGCGACCGGGCGACAACCCCGAGTTGATGAAGCACAACCTCGCGCAGATCGAGGAACTCTACACGAACTACGGCGCGGTCGATTACCTGTTCATCGACGGCCAGGCCAAAGGCATACGCGACCTCGCCTGGAAACTCCAGCCCGACACCCTGGTCACCCGCGGCGCGATGGAGACCCCCGAGCAGAAACTGCCGGACCAGGCGCTGCCAGAGCCGTGGGAGGCATGTTTCACCCTCGGCACCCAGTGGCAGTTCAAGCCGACCAACGAAGTCTATAAATCCGGCACCCAGCTCATCGAGATGCTCATCGAAACCCGCGCCAAGGGCGGCAACCTCCTGCTCAACGTCGGCCCCGAGCCCTCCGGCGTCATCCCCTTCGAGCAGGAACGCATCATCCGCGAGCTCGGTCTCTGGCTGTTCATCAACCACGAGGCGATCTATCAGGTCCGCCCGTGGCACCACACGCGCGAGGGCGATGTCTGGTTCACCCGCCACAAGGACGATCCCAAAACCGTCTATGCATTCCTCACCAACCAGGGGGAATGGCTGCGCGGCAAACGCAAGGGTTTCCTGCTCAAGACGCTCAAAGCCACCGCCGACACGCGCATCAGCGTGTTGGGCCACGATGGCAAGGTGCTTGAATACGCCCCCAAGGTCGATCCCTCGCCGCGCTTCAAGCAGACCGCCGACGGCCTACGCCTCGACATCATGCGCGCCCAGCGGATTTATAACAATTCAAAGTGGCCCAACCCGGTCGTGGTGAAACTCACCGCCGTCGAGCCGGCGAAACCGTAGGCGGATCATGAGGGAATCAAACTTGCTCAGCCAAGCTAAAGCTTGAACTCCGACCATCCAATCCCCGGGCCATACCCTTTCTTCCGCACACCAAACACACTCTTTCACTCTACTGCATCGTTACGGATCAGTGCCTTCAGCGGTTCTCAGTGTTCCCGCGGTTTGAGAAAAACCGCTGGTTATCAAAGCCTTCCAAATGACTGGCTCGGGAAGGTCAGGGCGAGTGGGATGAGCCACAGGGTCACGAGGCCGGACGCGAGCCACCAAAAATCCCGCCGGTCCCAGGCTTTTTTGGCACCCAAAAGGTGCCAGAGGGTCACAAAAATATCCTTTGCCCGGTCTGGAAATCGTGAATCTTCCGAATTGTAAATCCAATTTCGTCCAATCAACCCACATCAAAACCAACCTTGCCGCGTTCCGACCAGTGCTGCCTCATGCCCCTCCCGGCTCTGCGGTTGCGGCATCAAGGCGAGAGCCCGGTGAACCAACGAACACGAACACGGCGGATTTTCCCTTAAATCGCAATCGGTTGAAAAACTTTTTTTAAATCTTCAGCGCCAAACCCCACATCCCACCAAGCCCATTTGAAAACCCGTCCCGTCCGGCCCATGGCCGAATTGGGCATAAGATCCTCCAATCTAACAAACCTGCACACCTGAATTCCCAATGAAATCCAAGAAACAAAACCCGTTCCTCCTCACCGCCATCACCTTCACCGTCACCGCGATGCTCGCCGCGCCGACCCTCCACGCTGCCAACACCGACGGCACTTGGCTCGGAAACTCGGGCAATTGGTCCGATCCGGCCGTGTCCGGCGGCACCTGGAGCGGTGGTATCATCGCGGATGGTGCAGGCTTCACGGCCTTTTTCACTGGCGTGGACATCGTCGCAGATCAAATCATCACGCTCGATACGCCGCGCACCATCGGCAACATCACCTTCACCGACGACACCACCGCCTCGCACAACCTCACCATCTCCGGTGACGTTGCCAACACACTCACTCTCGATGTCGCAAGCGGTGCCTCCATCATCGATGTCACCCAAAGTGGCCGCACGCTGTTCATCAGCAGCGACATCGCCGGGACCGACGGCTTGACGAAAAACGGCGGCGGCGTCCTCCGCCTCGCGGGCACCAACAACACGCTCAGTGGTGGTATTACAATCAGCGCCGGACAACTGCGGGGAGATGTGATTGGACCCAGCTTGACTCCAGTCAGCCCCTTTGGAGCCAACACCATCAACCTGAACGCCGGCACTCTGGGAATTCGTGGCGCCGGCGATGCAATCAATACCGTTGAGACCGTCACCTTCGGCAACAACGTCGTGGTCGGTGGCAATGCGA
>JBGSUP010000121.1:0-4423 GCA_041753485.1 Akkermansiaceae bacterium | reverse complement strand
CGAAAGCAAGGAGGCGTCGTCGCGCCGATAGACGCCCAGTGTGTTGTCCGGCGCGGGATCGGTGCGGTAGCGTTCGGTTTCGAAATCCTCCAGGAAGTGGCGGTCGCTCAGCCAGGTGAGATTGGAATCGATCCACCACTTGGCGTCGTCCGGAAAGTCCGGGGTGAGGCGGTGCTGGAGTTGCACCTTGAAGCGGTCCTCGTTGACGAATCCGCGGGGCACGCCGGTGCGGGATTCCGAGGGTTTGAGGTCGTTGAGGTAGTAGAGCGAGAGGCCGCTGATTTCGTCGTCGTTTTCGATCCGGGTATCCACCAGGTCCACGCCGGTGCCGATGCCGCGCTTGGTCCGGATATCGAGATGCCAGCGGGAGAGCAGCCATGCGTCGGTGTTTTCGCCGGTATCCGGATCGGTTTCACCGCCGAGCATGATGCCGTAGGTGTTGAGCAGGAAGGGGCCCCAGTTCGAGCGGGCTCCGGGAACAAAATGATAGCCGAGCTCCGCGTCCAGCGGCTGGGAGAGGTAGGGCAGCCAGAATACCGGCGTGTCACCGGCATAGAGCCGCAGGTTATTGAAGACGATTTTCTCGGCCGGATAGATCGTGGTTTTTTTGGCGCGGACCCAGTAGTTCGGATCCTCCACATCGTGGGTGGTGATGCCGGCGTCGTGACCGACGAGGACCTGCTTGCCACCGCGCTCTTCGGCGGTGAATTTTCCGGCTTCGAGCAACACCGGGTCGAGCGAGGCGCGCAGTCCCCGGCTATCGAGGAATTTCCGCTCGTAATGATAGACCGCCTGCTCTCCGCGCTGCATCAGGTTCCCCTGATAGATAGTCACGTTGCCGGTCACAGTCACGGTTTTCGCCTTCAAATCGAGCACCGCGGTATCGGCGAAAATCTCCATGCCGTTGTCGCCCTCGATCTTGACCGGGCCGCCGAGGCGGACGCCGGTTTCGCTGTCGCCCTCGATTTTGCCACCCTGATTGCTGATCTTGAGTTCCGCGGGCATCACCGGTTCCGCGGCACCGAGTGAGCCCAACGGGATTTCCGGCAGGGGCACCGGCGTGATCGTGTCCATGGCCGGGAGCACGCCCGGGTCCGGCACTTCCTGAGCCACCAGGGCTCCCAGCAGGAGAAACAGCAGCGGCGTGACAAGCCATGCACCGGATTTCAACATCGGGTGGATGGAAAAACTTCGGAGTGCCAAAGTAAAGGGCGAAAGCAACCGGTCCGCGCATTGCCATTCGAAGTTCCGGGCCTGCGCGGCCGGCGGCAGCCACGATCGGAGCGACGTGGCCCGCAAACGGTGGCTGGATCCCGCCGCTACCGCGCGGCCGGTTCGCCGTCGTCGCTCTTGCATTTTTCCAGTTTCTCGCGTGCGGCGGCCAGGGCGGCCAATTTCTCCTCCGAGACTTTCGGGAACTTCAGCCCCAGGTCCTTGATCGAGGTGGTGATGATGTCGGCGATGGCGGCGCGGGCCACGTATTTGCGGTCGGCGGGAATGACATGCCACGGCGCGCGTTTGGTGCTGGTGGCGCTGAGCGCGTCCTCGAAGGCATTCTGATAGTCCTTCCAGTGTTCGCGCTCGGCGAGGTCCGCTTCGGAGAATTTCCAGTGTTTCTCCGGGTTGGTCAGGCGTTCGAGGAAACGGCGCTTCTGCTCGCCCTTGGAGATGTGGAGGAAGAACTTGAGGACCAGCGTGCCGTTGCGGGAGAGGTGCTTTTCGAAGTTGTTGATGTCCTCGTAGCGTTGTTCCCAGAACTTCTTGTCCAGTCTAACCGGCGCGCCGGGCCCGAGCCAGTCGGGGTGGACCTTGACGACGAGCACGTCCTCATAATAGGAGCGGTTGAAGATGCCGATGCGGCCGCGCTCGGGAAGCGACTTCATGTATCTCCAGAGGAAATTGTGGTCGAGTTCCTCGGCCGAGGGTTTCTTGAAGCTGAACACCTGGCAGCCCTGTGGATTCACACCGGCCATGACGTGGCGAATCGTGCCATCCTTGCCGGCGGCATCCATCGCCTGGAGGACGATGAGCACCGAGTGAGTGTCGCTCGCGTAGAGCAGTTCCTGGGCTTCGGCCAGTTGCAGGCGGCTTTGCTCGAGGATTTCCGCAGCGCGCTCCTTGATGGCGTCCTTGCCGAATTCCTTCGCCTCCTCGCTCTCGGTCCAGTCGGTGTGATAGTCCTTGAGATTCACCTCGGAGCCTGGCTCGACGAGGAACTGTTTGAGTAATTTCGGGTTGATCATCGGATTTGGGGCTGGTTCCCGCGTTAAGCGGTTCTCCCAAAAGCTGGCGACAAGTCACCGGGATTGCAAGCCACAGTCTTCCGGTGGTCACCAGGACCTGAGAATCAGGCCGATCTGGCCGAACATTCCGCTTTCCATGTCTTCATCGAGGGTCTTGTTGCCGCCATCCGGATCGGAATATTCGATGCCGTTGAAGATCGTGATGCCCACGCCGGCATTGAGCCAGAGTTTCCCGGCGAGTCTGCGGCCGGCGAAGGCACCCACCTGATAGGAGGACAGGTCGATGGATCTGGAGTCGCCCTTGTCATCGGTGATGTTCCAGACTCCGCCGCCGGGATTGCCGCGCAGGCTGAAGCTCCAGTTCTCGTCGGGCGTGTAGGAGATCCGGGAGATGGGGCCATACAAGCCGATGCGTGTCTGCTCGTTGACAATCCAGTCGAAGTTGATGCCCGGGCAGACCCAGGTGTCGCCATTGATGTTGATCACGGCGGCACCGGCGGCGAGCGTGAAATTGTCGCTGAAACGATAGCCTACTCCCCCGGCGATGTCGAAAGTGAAGTCGTCGGTGTCGATGTGTTGGAAATCGCTCGCGAGTTCGGCACGCCCCCAGCCGCCGTAGAACCAGGGCGAACCTTGATTGAGCTTCACCGCCGCCAGGTGCAGCGACACCGAGTGCAGTTCCTCATCCCCGATGGGAAACGCGGCATCCACATCGTCAAAATCGAGGTCCGTCAGGCCATACTGCACGAGAGGCAGCAGCATCACATCCCCGGCCACAGTGATCGGTCGTGAGAGCATCGAGATGAAGTCGAAGTCAATGACGTTCAAGCTGCCATCGATGTCTTCGAAGTCCATTCCTCCGGAATAGGTGAGGAAACTCCGGGAAACATCGACATTCAGGAACCCTGTTTCAGCGGGAGCCGCGCTTGAGCCGGGCGTTTCTCCAGCGGATGCGGCGATCAGGCTGCCAAGCAGGATTGCCGTGATGAAGTGGTAAGTCATGGCTTGACGTATAACCCGGGAGATGGGCGTGCAAGTTCAATGATGGGGATTTCGCGGCCATCCATTGGGTGCGACCAGACCTCCCGGCCGCACGGAAGAATCACGGGGGATCCGGAATCCATTCGTTTTTCATGCCCTTTCAGCCACAAACAAGGTGTGCGTGAATCGTTTTGCCTTCGGATAGGCCTTCGCGCCGATGCACTCGACGTTTTTGAAAACCCGCTCAAGCGTGCGGGCGAAGTCCTTGTCCGGATTCGCCGACCAGAAGACGACGCGTCCGCCGGGGTGAAGGGCGGCTTTCGTCCGGGCGATGCCGCTGCGGTCGTAGAGGCCGGCGTTGCCTTGCCGCACCAGCGGATCCGGGCTGTTGTCCACATCCAGCAGAATCGCGTGATAGCGCTCGTTCCCGGCGCGTTCGATCAACTCGCCGACGTCGCGCGTGTGGATTCTCACCCGCGGATCATCGAGCAACAGCCCGTTCACGGCCGTTAGAAATTCGCGGTTCCAGTCGATCACCTGCGGGAGCAGTTCGGCCACATCCACCATCGCATCGGCCGGGCAGAGTTCCAGCACCCGGCGCAGGGTGAAGCCGAAACCGAGGCCGCCGATCAGGATCCGTGGCCTCGTCGGCAGGTGGGTGCAGGCGAGTTCCGCCATTTGCTGCTCGGACGAGGACGCCGTGGTGCTCATCAACTGCACGCCGCCGATCTTGAGGTAGTGCTGGCCGTCGTGCTCCTGGAGCAGCAACGAGGCGCCGTCGGGTGTGCGGCAGGAGGCGAGCGTGGTGGTGATTTTCATGAAACCGGCGGGCCAAAACTCTCCCGGCGGCGCGCGGATGTCGAAGCCAAATCAGAATCCTGCGGCGGCGGAACCGAGGTTGTTTTTCCTCCATCGGGCACCGCCGCGATAAATTGCCGCGCCGTGCCGCGTAGGAAATGCGACTGTTGCCGGGGCTTGCGTTGGTTCCGGAGACGGCTAAAGTCCCACGAAATCTATGAAGCGCCGCTTTATCTCCGCAGTGGGAACCGTCCTCGCTGCGTCCATCCCTTCCGCACTGGCCGCCGCTGAGGCCGAGCCGGTTTCCAAGCAAATGGACTTCCTCGAAATCCTGGCCGCCGGTGGCATCATGATGTATCCGCTGGCCCTGCTCTCGGTGGTCGGCGTGGTGCTGGTGCTCA
>JBGSUP010000120.1:0-5626 GCA_041753485.1 Akkermansiaceae bacterium | reverse complement strand
CCAGCGGCATGATCGAAGTGAGCTCCACGTCCTGACCATTCACCTTGAGCATCGAAACGCATTCCGGATCATGCGAGACATCGATCACCGCCAGCCGGATGTCCTCACCCACCTGCGGCGCGGCAAGACCCACGCCATTCGCATCCACCATCGTATCGAGCATGTCGGCGACGAACTCCAACAATTTTTCATCCACCACGGTGACGGGGCGGCATTTCTGGCGCAGGACGGGATGGCCGTATTGGACGATTTCGCGAATCATGGGCGACAAATGCTTAACAAGGGGTTTGGAAAAGGTCAAATCCGGGAAATCGCCCGATTCCACGCGTGCATAAGCGGCGGCAATCCGGCTCAATCCCGCCGTGAAGGAAACCCTGCTGAAAAATCCCGTGTTCGCCATGGCCGCCGGGCAGTTCGACCAGGTCGCCGATTTTCTCGATCTAACAGAAGACTTGCGGGAGCGCTGCAAGTGGCCGAAGCGCTTCATCACCGTCACCGTTCCGATTCGCCGCGATGACGGCTCGACGCAAGTGTTGCTCGGTCACCGGGTGCAGCACCACCTCACCCGCGGCCCCACCAAGGGCGGCCTGCGCTATCACCCGGCCGTCAATCTCGGGGAAATCACCGCACTGGCGATGTGGATGACCTGGAAATGCGCGTTGATGGACCTGCCCTTCGGCGGAGGCAAGGGCGGCATCGCCTGCGATCCGCGCACGATGTCCGCCGGCGAGCTGGAGCGCCTCACCCGGCGCTACACCATGGAAATGATTCCCTTCATCGGTCCGGAGATCGACGTGATGGCACCGGACATGGGCACCAACGAGCAGATCATGGCGTGGATGACCGACACCTATTCCACGCACTCCGGCCATCTGGTCCCTTCGATCGTGACCGGCAAGCCGCTCAATCTCCAGGGCACTTGTGGCCGCATCCGCGCGACCGGCCACGGCGTTGCGTTCCTCGCCGCGAGCGCGCTCAGCCAGCTGGGCATCTCCGCGCGCGGAGCCACCGCCGTGATTCAAGGCTACGGCAACGTCGGATCGTATGCCGCCTCCACCCTTGCCTCGTATGGGGTGAAAATCACCGGCGTGTCCGATGTGACCGGCGCGATCTGGAACGACCGCGGCATCGATCACGTTAAACTCGGCACACACGTCGCCAACACCGGTGGTGTCGCGGGTTTCAACCATGCGGAACCGATTGATCCGGGGGCGCTTCTCTGCCAACCCTGTGACATCCTCGCGCCCTGCGCGCTGGACCGCGTGATCACCGCCGGAAACGCACCGCAACTCCGGTGCCGGGTGCTGGCGGAAGGAGCCAATGGCCCCACCACCATCGAGGCTGACACCATCCTCGGCGAACGCGGCGATGTTTTCATCATTCCGGATGTGCTCTGCAACGCCGGCGGTGTCACGGTCTCCTACTTCGAGTGGGTGCAGAATTTCCAACATTACCAGTGGACCGAAAGCGAAGTGATCACCCGCCTCGAAACGATGCTCCAGAGCGCCTTCACCAAGGTCACCGGCTTCGCCAAATATCACAAGCTCAGCCACCGCACCGCCGCCCAGGCCATCGCCATCAAGACCGTGGCCGACGCCAAACACGCGCGGGGATTGTTCCCGTAAATCGGAGTTTTTCCATCAGCGTCAGCTTGGAGATGGGTGCAAGGCTCGGGTGTCTTGAGGAAGGTGTGGGATGGGCTTCCAGCCCGTCTCGGCATGCAGACATCCTGCCTGCACTCTGCAGTGGTATGATCAGGCTGGAAGCCCGATCTCCGGGACAGCCGGAACGGCTATCCTCCGATTTCTACCTCTCCGCCAGCGTGCCTTCGGTGACGCCGAGTTTTTCCAGGGCCTCGACCTGATTCAGCAGGCCGCTGGCATCGCTCCGGCCATCCAGCAGTTCCTGATAGGCGCGGATCGTTTGGGCGGCGGAGGCGGCGTCCTCATCGAGCAGCTCGATGCGGAAACGCGCGAGTCCGGTGCCGCGCAGGTTCTGATAGAATCGAGCACCGGTCTGGGCCTTGCCATTGAAGAGGGTGTTGCGGCAGCCGACGTCCGCCTGCAGCCGGTGGAGCTGGCCGACACGATCACGCAGGTGGACGACGTGTTTCTCACAAGGCCGGCCGCAGTCCTTGTAGGTCGTGCCCTTGCTCAGGAAGACGCAGAACACGCAGTGCTCCATGTGAAACATCGGCATGTGCTGGTGCAGCGTGAGCTCGAACCAATCGGGCGGCGCTTTTTCCAACAAATCCATCACCTGGCGGATGTTGAGGTCGCAGGAAACTGTTAGATAGTCGAGCCCGGCGTTTTCCATCAACAGCCTTGCGGTGACGGGGTTGGCGACGTTGAGCGAAAAATCGCCGATCCTGACGAGATCTGGGCGGTCCTTGTAGTGGTGGAGCGCCGCGAGATTGCGCAGCAGCAGGCCGTCGGGTTTCGCGGTTTCGATGAGCTTGAGGTAGCCGGTTTCGCCGGGCTTGAGGATGCGCGGAGTGGCGAGCAGGATCTGAGATTTGAGATTTGAAATTTCAGACCGGAAGAGGGCCACCGCTTCCTTGTAGCGGCGCGGGTCTTCAAAATCGCAGGAGATGGTCTCCACATTGCACTCAATGGCGGCGTGGAGTTGGTCGAAGTTGCGGCAAAGGGCCGACAATTTCGGATTTTGGATGTTGGGTTTCGAATGTTCGGGGAGAAGTTCGCGGAAGGTGGTCGTGATGGGGAGCGGGCTTGGCGCTTGCAAGGTGCCGCCACGGTCGAGTTGCGCGACGAGGTGGCGGCGGAGCTGGTTGAGCGCGGAGAGCGGGAAGTGGCAGTCGCCACCGAGCTGGTTGTCGAGGGCGGCGAGTTCGTAGTGGGTATCTCCGAGGCGGCCGAGTTGGGCGACGAGCGTTTCGATATCGAGCGGGCGCTTGGCGGCGGCTTGGAGCGGAATGGTGGAGGAAACTTTGGCGTCCCTATCGCTTCGGCGGTCACAGACCGCCGCTACAGTCAGGTGCTCGCCGGGTTTTCCGGAAACCGTCAGGTGGAGCGCGGTCTTCTTTTCCGCGGGGCGGGTGTTCTGCCAGAAGCGGCGGAGCTCGGACTCGAGTTTTGGATCGGAGGTCTTGTAAACCGTGTGGCCCGGCTGGATGCGGTCGAAGTTGATGCCGCTGAAAGTCTTGTGGAAGATGATGCGGCCGCCCTCGATTTTCCAGATGCGCGCGCCTTGTTCGAGATCGCGGTTTTCCCCGGCGTCGAAGACCACGCCGTCGCCCGCGTTGATGGGCACGCCGGTGGTATTTCCCAGTTGGATCCAGCCGGGGCCACAAGCGGCGATCTCACCTAACAGCGGCCCGCGCTTTTTGCCGAAGCGGCCGTGCGTGAGATAGGGATGATCGGTGCCCGCAAGCCAGCCGGTCGAGAGGCCTCGGGAAAATGTCATCTCCAGCGCGTAGCGGTCGTCCGGGGTGACGGGGGATCCGGCATGGGCGATGGCGGCGTCGAGCGCCTTGCGATAGACGCGGGTGACGGCGGTGACGTATTCGGGGGACTTGAGGCGGCCTTCGATCTTGAACGATTTCACGCCGGCCTTGACGAGATCCGGGATCAAATCGACGGCGGCGAGGTCCTGTGGGCTGAGCAGGTAGCGGACCTCGCCGAGCTCGCGGGTTTCGCCATCGACGACGATTTCGTAGGGCATGCGGCAGGCTTGCGCGCACTCGCCGCGGTTGGCGCTGCGCTGGCCGAGCGACTCGCTGGTGAGGCATTGGCCGGAATAGGCGACACACAGCGCGCCATGGACGAAGACTTCCAAGGGGGTTTTGAGATCGAAAGACTGGAAGCGTTCGATTTCCCTAATGGAAAGTTCGCGGGCTAGCACGGCGCGTTCCAGCGGAAACAAGGACTCGATGAAGGAAAGCCCCTCAGGCGAGGTGATCGTCATTTGGGTGGAGGCGTGAAGCTCCACGTTCGGAGCCACTTCGCGGGCGAGCTTCGCCAGACCGAGATCCTGGATAATGAGCGCGTCCACGCCGGCGGCGGCGATTTTCCGGAGCTGCGCCTCGGCGGCCTCCAACTCGCGGGTGAAGATGAGCGTGTTCATCGTCACGAAGCCTTTGACACCGTGACGGTGGAGGAATTCCATGAGCTCCTCCAGATCGGCATCGATGAAATTGTCGGCGCGCAGCCGCGCGTTGAATTTGGGCAGGCCGAAGTAGATCGCATCCGCCCCGGCGGCCACCGCGGCGCGGGCGCAGTCCCAGTTCCCCGCAGGGGACAACAGCTCGGGGGTGGGATCGATGGGGCGGAGGTTCACGCGCGGAATCAAGCACGGCCCGCCGCAGATGGACAGGCGGGAATCTGTGTTGGCAGCACACAAGCCCAATCGTCGTCACTCGGCGCTTGCAGGATCATGTGAAAATGGGAATGTGCTTTTGTGCGCACGACCATTGAACTCCCTGATTCCCTGTTTCGCGAGGTGAAAGCCACTGCCGCACGGCAGGGCATGCGTCTGAAGGACTACGTCACCGAGGCTTTGCAGGACAAACTGGCCAAGCGACCGACTCATGCGGAAAAGCCATGGATGAAGTTCGCGGGGATCGCCGCGAATGACCCGGAGATGGTTGCGGAACTCAGGCGCATCGAGCATATCGTGGATGAGAACTTCGAGCAAATCGAAGAGGAGGAGTGGAAATGATCGTCGATACCAACGGTCTTTCCGCCTGGTGGCTCAATGAACCGTCCTTCGTCCGGCACATCGAGCAGGCAGACCGCCTGTGCGTGCCAGTTCCGGCGCTGGCGGAATTCCGCTTCGGCATTTTGAAGTCCCGGTTCCCGGAGAAGATGACGGCATGGCTGGATGACGCGCTCGCCACCACCACGGTCCTGGTGGCTGACGACGGCACGACCCGCCACTATGCGGAGATCCGTCTTCAACTCGCGTCCGCCGGCACGCCCATTCCGATGAACGATCTGTGGATCGCCGCCATCGCCCGGCAACACAAGCTGCCGGTCATCAGCCGCGATGCCCATTTCGACCATGTTGCCGGAATCACGCGGATCGGGTGGTGAAGGGCCACCTGTAATCGATTTTTATGATTTCACGCCGCTCTTTGCGGACTAATTTTTGCGCTGCGGCTTCAGAACAAGGCGGCGAGCTTGCGGACGTCGGTGGTGCCGATGAGGATGAAGACGTGGTTTTCATCCTCCCAGCGTGCGGCGGACCAGTGGCTTTGTTGGGCGAAGGACGGATGGGCCCGGTTCGGCAGTTCGCCGCTGACATCCTCGCGGCGGAAGATGATGAGATGGACGATGCCGGCATCGCTTTCGTCGAAGCAGACGAGCGAGCCGCGCTTGCCGTCGATGACGAGTTCGCGGCAGCCGATGCTTTTCACACCGACGAGGCCGGGCGGCAGGCAGCCGGGGCAGGGAAGCTTGCGGGATTTCAGGTGAGCGATGAGCTCACGATGTTGCTCGCGTTTTTCATCCAGGCTGAATAGCGGCGATTCGTAGGTGCGGATGAAGCCCGCCTGGACCACATCCACCGGCAGCGGCCCGGCGGCGGCCAAGGTGGCTTGTTTGCCGCCTCCCTGGGTGAGGAGAAACGCGAAGGCCACGCCGGCTGCAGCGGCCAGCGGCAGCGCCAA
>JBGSUP010000119.1:0-3807 GCA_041753485.1 Akkermansiaceae bacterium | reverse complement strand
CGCGCTCGTCAGCCGCCTCGTCCCAAGGCCAGATGGCAAGACAGCGGTCGATGTGGCGCAAGGCCTGGCGATAGTCACCCTTCGCGCAGGCGATTTCACCGGCCTTGAGCCACTGGGCACGGGCGAGATCGAAGCGGTGGGCTGCCTCGAAATGCGCGGCGACGGTTTCCCCCGTCAGGCGTTGCTGCAAGGCGGCTTCACCGAGAGCGAGATGGTGGTCGCGGGCGCGGGACCATGGAATGGCGGCGGAGATTCTTTTCGCCTCGGCGGCACGGGCGAATCGGGCGTGTGCGGGCAAGGACGCGGCAACCAGTGTTCCTTCGTCGAAAAGAGCCGCGATCTCGGATTCCGTGACCCCGGAAGCCCGCAGCAGTGCGATCGGAAACTGCCTGCCTGACAGGGCCGCGCGCTCCCGTGCGGTTTGCGATGGATGATTAGAACTCCGCCTCATGCTTCCGTGAGCAAATCAATCGCAAGAGCCTCAAGTCAACACAGTCCTCTGCCAGTGGTTCTGTCGGTCCAACATGAAATAGGTCCTGCGACATGATCGGCATTCACGGGAATGGACATCTCGACCAAGCCCGCGCGGTGGTGCGCTGGACTCAATGCTTCTTTGCGAACACCGCCAGCGTCGTCTCCTCAAGAAACTTCCGTCCGCTTTCCTCCAGTCTCAGGAAATCATTGTGCAGCGGACAGGGATTGCCGTTGCCACACCAGCCGGGGCCAAACGGGCAGGGATACTCGGTCATTTCCCGTTCGAAAATCCCCACAATGTCCGCCAACCGGATCTCCTCCGGCGGACGCGACAGACGATAGCCTCCACCCGGCCCTGTGACGCCCCGGGTCAATCCTGCTGAAGATGCCTCGCTGAGCAGCTTTGCCGCCAGGGCCACGGGGATCTTTCGCTCCCTGCCCACCTCCGCCGATGAGATCGAAGCGCCGTCCACGGCATAGCGCTCCGCCAGATAGCTCATCGCCGAGACCGCTTGCCTTGCCAGTTTTCCATACCGGAACATGTGCGTATCCTGCCGATTCCTGTGCATGATTCCAGAAAAAAGAATTAACGAAGGTTTTTTCTTGATTAAGGGGCGCGATCAGCGTGAGATTCGACCCACCACGGCACCGCTACGGTGCCAAACCCCGGCATTCCATCCTACCTCACCAAAGCCATGTCCAAATTCCCCAACATCCTGCCCGCGGCCGCCTGCGCCCTTCTCCTTGTCGGGTGCGGCTCGAAAGAAGAGGCCGAAAAGGCCGCCGCCGAAGCACCCACTCCCTCCGAGCTGGTTGACAAGAACACGATCATTCACGGCACCGAAATCAAATCCGTGGAGCTCACCAACCCGCTCAACCAAGAGTGGGTGACTAGGGGCAAGGCCACCTATGAAATGAAATGCCTGGCCTGCCACCGGCTGGATGAAACCCGCCTGGTTGGTCCCGGCTGGACCGGTGTCACCAAAAAGCGCGAACCCGTCTGGATCATGAACATGGTCACCAACGTGGACATGATGCTCGAGACCGACGAGGAAGCCCAAAAACTGCTCGAACTCTGCCTGGTGCGCATGCCCAACCAGAACATCACGCAACCCGAGGCCCGCGAAGTCCTCGAGTTCATGCGCCACAACGATGGCGAGAAATAAAACCCGAATTCCCAACCCACCGCACATCCATGAAGCCGAATACCAAACAAGCCGCCGCCGCACTGCTGGCCATCTCCGCCGCCGTGCTGGCCACCAGTTGCAAACCCAAGGGTATCATCCAGAAAGTCGAAAGCGGCACTGCGGAAAAGGTCTTTGTCCCGCCGGGGGAGAAGGATGAGATGTATAACTTCGTGTCCGGCGGCTTCAGCGGACAAGTGGCGGTTTACGGACTGCCCTCCGGGCGTTTATTCCGGGAAATTCCGGTGTTTTCCGCAGACCCCGAGGCCGGCTGGGGCTTCAGCGAGGAAACCAAGGCGATGCTCGAAACCTCGCAAGGCTATGAGCCGTGGGACGACCAGCACCACCTCGCACTGTCGCAGACCAAGGGCGAGCACGACGGCCGCTGGGTCTTCGCCAACGCCAACAACACGCCCCGCGTGGCGCGCATCAGCACCGAAACCTTCCGCACCGAGGAGATCCTCGAAATTCCTAACAGCTCCGGCAACCACTCGTCGCCCTTCATCACCGAGAACTCGGAATACATCGTCGCCGGCACCCGCTTCGGTTACCCGCTGGATGACGAGGGAGCCAATCCCGACGTGCCGATTGCCAGCTACAAGGAGAATTTCAAGGCCACCTTCAGCATGATCTCGGTGGCTCCGGACACCGGCCGCATGAAGGTCGCCTTCCAAATCCTGCTGCCCGGCATCAACATCGACCTCGCACGCGCCGGCAAGGGCAAGTCGCACGGCTGGTTTTTCTTCTCCTGTTACAACAGCGAACTCGCGCACACCCTGCTTGAAGTCAACGCGTCGCAAAAAGACAAGGATTTCATCGGCGCGATCAACTGGAAGAAGTGCGAGGAATACATCAAGGCCGGCAAGGGCCGCAAATCGCGCAACAAGCACCTCCATCACGTCTGGAACGAGAAAACCCACAGCACCGAGTCCAAGGTCGAGGAGGAAGTGGTCATGCTCGACCCCACCGAACTGCCAGATATCTTCTACTTCATGCCCTGCCCGAAATCGCCGCACGGCTGCGACACCGATCCCACCGGCAGTTACATCGTGGGCAGCGGCAAACTCGCCGCGCTGATCCCCGTGTTTTCCTTCGACAAGATTCAGGCCGCCATCGCCGCCAAGGACTACGAGGGCGAGTTCGAAGGCATCCCGGTGCTCAAATACGCATCTGTCCTCCATGGCGAGGTCAAGAAACCCGGCCTCGGCCCGCTGCACACCGAGTTCGACGGCAAGGGCTTCGGCTACACCTCGATGTTCGTGACCTCCGAGATCGTGAAGTGGAACATCGAAACCCTTGAGGTGGTGGACCGCAGCCCGACCTTCTACTCCGTCGGCCACATGACCATCCCCGGTGGCTGCACCGCCAAACCGCATGGCAAATACGCCATCGCCTACAACAAGATCACCAAGGACCGCTACCTGCCCACCGGCCCGGAACTCACACAGTCCGCACAGTTGTATGATATCTCCGGCGAAAAGATCAAACTGCTGCTCGACTTCCCGACCGTCGGCGAGCCGCACTATGCCGAGGCGCTTCCGGCCGAGCTGGTCGCCCCTAGGTCCAAGAAAATCTACAAACTCGAGGACAACCAACACCCCTACGTCACCAAGAGCGAGAAGGACGCCAAGGTCGTGCGCGGAGGCAATGCCGTCCACGTTTACATGACCGCCATCCGCTCGCACCTCGCGCCTGACAACATCGAGGGCATCAAGGTCGGCGACGAGGTGTATTTCCATGTCACCAACCTGGAACAGGACTGGGATGTGCCCCACGGCTTCGCGGTCAAGGGTGGCAGGACTTCAGAACTGCTCGTCATGCCGGGAGAAACCTGCACGCTCAAGTGGACACCCAAACGGGTCGGTATCTCACCCTTCTACTGCACCGACTTTTGCTCGGCGCTGCACCAGGAAATGCAGGGATACGCACGGGTTTCCCCGGCGGATTCCGATGTGCCGCTCCGCTTCGGCATCGGCGACACCGCGCCGAAGTAGGATTCCCACGGTGGCGCGGGCATCCTGCCCGCATGCCCGAATCGCTGGTCTTTGTGTGTGTGAATGGCAGCGGGCGGGACGCCCGCGCCACGGTTACTTCGGCGCGGTGTCGCCGATGCCGAAGCGCAGCGGCACAACGGAACCCGCCCGGGAAA
>JBGSUP010000118.1:0-3388 GCA_041753485.1 Akkermansiaceae bacterium | reverse complement strand
CCTTCGCGCCTCGACTTTCGGCACGGGGGAAATGATGCGCCACGCCATCGGGCACAGCGGGGCCGCGCGGCTGATGATCGGTCTCGGCGGCAGCGCCACCAACGATGGCGGCGCGGGCATGGCCGCCGCGCTTGGCGTGCGTTTTCTCGATGCGAAAGATCATGAACTCCGCGCCTCACCGGCAGAGCTGTTGGGAAAGCTGGTTCGAATCGATTTGTCCGGTCGGATTCCGTTGCCGCCGATCACCGCCGCCTGTGATGTGGAGATCCCGTTGTTAGGAAATCATGGTGCGACCCGTGTTTTCGGTCCGCAGAAAGGTGCGGATGCCGCATCCATTCCACTGTTGGAAAACGTGCTGGAGTCGGTGTTGCGGTTTTCCGGCGGCGGGGAAGCCGCACAACGCCCCGGAGCGGGGGCGGCGGGTGGACTTGGCTTCGGGCTCATGCATTTCACCGGGGCGCGGCTGGTGCCTGGTTTCGAGCTGCTTGCTTCTCTCACAGGATTGAAAGATCGTGTTGGGGCAGCCGATTTGATCGTCACCGGCGAGGGATCGCTGGATGCGCAGAGCCTGACCGGCAAGGGCCCGGTAGCCATCGCCCGGATGGCGCGCGCCCATGGCAAGCCGGTGATCGCGTTTTGCGGCAAGGCCGATGCCGCTGTGCGCGAGAGCGGGCTTTTCGATTCCGTCAGCGAGCTCGCCGCCACCGGCCTGCCGATGGACCAGCTCGTGTCGGGTGCGGCGGATTTGTTAGAACAGGCGGCAGTCCGGGCATGGTTCAGGGATTGACCACATGAACCGGCTTGCCTGTTAGAAACGCGGTGATGTTGCCGGGCGGGTGTTTGATCAGTGGGGCCTGCTATTTTGCGGCGGGCACGTTCATCAGGACGGGATACCGGTATCGGTCGTCGGACTCCGGCCGGAATGAATCGTCGGTGCCCTTCTCATAGTCCGCAGGGAAGTCGCGCTTGAGTTTTTGCAGGCGGCTTTTCAGATCATCGATTGGAATGACAGGGGAGCCGACGGCGGCGGCTTTCTGGAAATAATAAGTGGCAAGCCGGGGCTCGGAGAGCTGTTCATCCTGCCGGATTCCGGCAAGATAATGCCGGATGGCGGCGATTTCGGATGGAGCAAGCAGTGGCTGGACGGGTGTGAAGAAAGACACCAATTGATTGAGGTCGATGATCCCCTGGTGGTTCTTTTCGGTCATGAATTTCTCCAGCAGCGCGCTGATGGCGGCGCGGGGCGAGGCCGTCATGTCGGCTTTCACATCGGGGAAAAAGCGCTTGAGGAGCAGCCACTGCGCCTGGTCGTTGAGCGTGGTGAGTTTTGCCACGGCGAGATCATTGATTCCGCTGGGATAGGTGCGCCGGGGATCCATCATGGCTTGGTTTTCCAATCCTCCGATGTTGAACGCGGCACCGGTTTCGAGTTTTGCATGCAGGTCCGCGTAAGAGGACAGGGCCGGGGCGAGTGAGGACCAGTTGCCGGTGTCTGAGTCATAGGAGGCGAGGCGGGTGGCCTTGTGGAATGAGGGCAGCTCCTTCTGGATGTCCTCAAGGCTGCGGATGCGGTCGAGAATTTCACGCATGTCATGATACATCGGCTCCAGCCCGGCCTCGGCGGTTTCTCCGGCCACCCGGACCTTGTAGTTTTTCAAGCGCGTGATCATTTCCTGCCGGCTCATCAAGGATTTGGATTCCGAGTTGGAGCGGAGCCATTGTTCCGGCGAGAATCTTGAAGTTCCGCCGTTTTGAACGAGTTGCACGTTTTGAATGAAGCTGGAGGCCAGTGAGGCGAGTTGCTGCCAGCGATTGGCCATGGCTGCCATTGCGGAAGACGATGAGGATCCGCAGAGTTGCTGGTATTTGCGGATCTTGTCCGCGATCTCCTCCAAGCGGTCCTGATTGGCGTCATTGAAGAGCTCATCGAGCGTTTCCTGGAGTGTGGCTTGCTGCTCCGCGGGCGAGAGCAGGCCGATGCTTTTGCGCGCGGCATTGAGAAAGGCCTCCGCTTCTTCGGCGGGGATGAATTGCCTGCATTTTGCCAGACCATCGCGGATTTGTTCCAACTGGTTCGCAGCGTTGCGCCAGTCTTCATTGGCGCGGGCGGCTTGAAATTTGGCGATCGAGGAGACGCAATTCTTCAGGCTGTAGATCTGACTGCTGAAATTGCTCATGGAACGGGGCTGTTTGCCCGACAAGCCTTCGCTGTATTCCTGAATCTCCCTTTCAATCGCCGCGATTTGCTCCGGTTCCTTGGAAGCCATGGCCCGCCTGAGGAACGCGCGGCCCGCGGCCTCGTATTCCTTGGTGAACTTCTCCTGGGCCGCGAGCGACTCGGATTGCACCTGTTTGGAATACGATTCAAACAGTGACCGGGTTTGATCGGAGACGGATCCAGTAGGAAGATACATTCCCAAGCGCCGGAATTCCGACTCCTGCAAATTGTCGGGTTGGACGTTTTCCAAGCCGTGCAGGAAGCGGTTCAGCGATTCGGCAAGACGCGATTGGGAATCGTCGAATTTGGCCATGTCGGCCTTGACTGCGGCGACGAGTTGTTCCTTGAGCGCGGCCGAGGTGGCGGCATTTTCAGCGGGCTGTGTTTGCGCGTGAAGCGTCGCGAGGGTCAATGACAGGAGCAGCAGCCTGGTTGCGGTTTTCATGGGTGCAAAAGGCTATCCGCTCATGGCTGGCCGCCAAGACGATTGTTTGAGGGCGGTCAGGTTTCTGGCAGCACGGTGGCGGTGACGGGGCTTGCGGAGAAGATGCGGGCGGCCGTCCCGCGGACCTGATGCGGGGTGAGCGCCTGATAGATGGCGGCCATGCGGCGGTGTTGGTCGGCGGGGTGGCCGAAGAGCAGGTCGAGTGCGGTGTGGCGTGCGGTGTGGGAAGGTGATTGCTGTTGGATGGCGAGGCCGCTGAGCACGGTGGAGCGGACGCGTTCGAAGGCCTCGTCCGGGATGCCTGCGGCGGCGATTTTGCCGATTTCGGTCATCATTTCATGGCGGGCGAGTTGCAACTGTTCCGGCGAGGTGGCGAGGTAGAAGGTGAAGAGCCCGGCATTGTAGCCGAGGAACTGGGTGGCACCGACCTGATAGGCGAGGCCGAGATCCTCGCGGATGCGGGCGAACAGGGGGCCGGCCATGTCGGTGGCGTATTCCTGGATCATGGCCAGCGCGTGGCGCTCCGGGTTGCTGACGGTGGTGCCGGGGAAGCCGATGGCGAGCACGGCTTGCATTTTCGGCAGGTGCACGGTGGATTCGCCGCTGCCGGGAGTGCCGGATGGCACCGGCCATGGACTGCCGGCGGGCAGTTCTGACAGGTTTGCGGAAAGCAGGTCGAGCAGGTGGGCGGGCTCGAAATCTCCGGCGATGGCGAGGGTGATGTT
>JBGSUP010000117.1:0-3996 GCA_041753485.1 Akkermansiaceae bacterium | reverse complement strand
GGCGCGGAACCCGTGATCGAGGGCAGCCCGGCGGACCGCCCGCCTGACGCCTATGTCACCGCCGCGCTGGGGACTTTCGATTCCACCCTGCCGGCCTTTCTGCTCGGCATCCTCCGCAAGACGGATTCCGACGCGCCATCGCTCGCCGGCTTGCCGCCGGACTTGCACGGGCTGATGGAGCTCGCCCTGGCCGTGCCGGAGGAAAGCGAAGCACGCGACGAGTCGATCGAGCCGTCCGGCCTCGGCAAGCTCGGCATCCTGACGCTCGATTGCTGGGCCGGCATCCGCTCGGTCATGGAGTTTACCGGCCAGTCGATGCTTTCGCTCGGCCGCTTTTTCACCGGGAAGGCTCACTTCCGCAGCCGCGAGTTCTGGGTGATCGTCCAGCAATGCGGCGTGCAGGCGCTGCCGATCGTCTCGCTGATCAGTTTTCTCATCGGTTTGATCATGGCCTTCGTCGGCAACGTGCAGCTCGCCAATTTTGGTGCCAGCCTTTACGTCGCGGATCTGGTGGGCATCGCGATGGTCCGCGAGATGGGTGCGGTGATGACGGCGATCATCATGAGCGGCCGCACCGGAGCGGCGTTCGCCGCCCATCTGGGAAGCATGAAGGCCAACCAGGAGATCGACGCCCTGCGCACCTTCGGCTTCGATCCCTTCGACTTCCTGGTCCTGCCGCGCATGCTCGCGCTGGTTCTGATGATGCCCCTGCTGACGATGTATTCGAATGCCGTCGGCATTCTTGGCGGCATGCTCGTCGGCTCGGCGGTGGGCATTCCGCCCGCGCTCTATTGGTATGAAACCCTCACCATCGTGAACCTCGAAAACGCGTTTCTCGGCGTGTTCAAGAGCGTGTTTTTCGGCATCGTGATCGCCATGAGCGGCTGCCTGCAGGGCATGCAAGCGGGCAATTCCTCCGCAGCCGTCGGCCATGCGACCACCCGCGCGGTGGTGTTCTCGATCACCGCCATCATCATCCTCGATTCCGCGTTTGCCGCGATTTTCACCATCCTCGATATCTAAGCAAAATGCCGGAAACCACCGCCCATCCCCCGGCCAAGCCCAAGATCACCGTGCACGATCTCACGATGGCCTACGGCCCCTTCGTGGTGATGCGGGACCTGAATTTCGAAGTCGCGGAAAAAGACATCTTCGTGATCATCGGCGGCAGCGGCTGTGGCAAGAGCACCTTGCTGCGCCATCTCATCGGCCTGCAGGAACCGGCCAAGGGCCGCATCCTGTTCGAGGGCGAGGATTTCACCGCCACTCCGGCCGCCGGGCGCGGACGCTTCATCCAGCGCTTCGGCGTGATGTATCAATCCGGCGCCCTGTGGTCGTCCCTGACCCTGGCGGAAAACATCGCCATGCCGCTTGAGGAACACACCAAACTCCCGGCCCGTGCGATCCGCGACCTGGTTTTCTACAAACTCGCACTCGTCGGCCTGTCCGGTTACGAGGATTACTATCCAGCCCAGATCAGCGGCGGCATGAACAAACGCGCCGGCATCGCCCGCGCCATGGCGCTCGATCCGGACATCCTGTTTCTCGATGAACCCGGCGCCGGCCTCGATCCGCTGAGCTCGCGCCGCCTCGACGACCTGATCCTGGGCCTGCGCGACAGCCTCGGCACCACGATCGTGATTGTGACTCACGAGCTGGCCAGCATTTTTGCGATAGCGAACCAAGCGATCTTCCTCGATACTGCCACCCGCACCCAGGGTGCGACCGGCAATCCCGCCGAGCTCCGCGATCATTCGGAAAATCCAGCCGTCCGCCTGTTCCTCAGCCGCGGCGGGAATCCTGAACCCGCAGCCACCACCCGCTCATGAGCCAGAAAGCCAGCCCCACCCTCATCGGCGTGTTCACCCTCGTCGGCCTGCTGCTCGTCGCCGTGGCGCTCCTATTGTTTGGCGCGGGCAAGTGGTTCACCAGCACCCATGACATCCTGCTTTATTTCGAAAAGAGCGCCAACGGCCTGCAGGTCGGCTCGGACGTGCGCTTCGGCGGCGTGCGCATCGGCCGGGTGAAATCCATCAGCGTGCTGGTGGACCGCAAGGGCAACCGCAAGATCATCCCGGTGGTCGTCGAACTCACGGAAAACGAACTCCGCTTCATCAGCAACGACGAGGGCGGCGGAATCGATTTTTCCTCACCCGAGGGGGTGCAACGGGCGGTCTCCGAGGGACTCCGCGCCGGCATGAAACAACAAAGCCTGGTTACCGGACAACTCTACATCGAGTTCGACATCGTCCCGGGCACTCCGGGTTTCGTCTATTTCAGCAAACACCAAGCTCCGCATCCGGTCGTGCCCACCATCGGCACCGAGATGGATGACCTGATCTCCGGCATCTCGGATGGCATCCAGAAATTCAACGCGCTGGATCTCGACAGCGTGATCAAGGAGCTGCGCGACGTGCTCGTCACCGCCAATGAACGAATCAGCGAGCTCGACATGAAACAGCTCAACGAGAACCTCGTCGGCATCACCGAGGATGTGCGGAAAATCACCAGCGACGAAAAACTCACCGCCGCCGTGGACAATCTCAATCAGGCGCTGATCCAGATCGACGAGCTCGCCAAGAAGGCAAATACCGGATTCGAGCCATTGCTCGCCGATCTTGAGGCCATCATGGCCAAGGCGGACACCGGCCTCGCCCGGATCGACGAGGCCGCCCGGGAGATTTCCCAACTCTCCAATCCACGCTCGCCGGTGTTGCTGCGCTTGCAAAATGTGCTCCAGGAAACCGAACGCGCCTCGCGTGCGCTCAAGGAGCTTTCCAATGATTTGAAACGGGATCCGAAAGCGCTGATCTCCGGCAAGGCCACCCACGAATGACGATGAAATCCCTCACACTGATTCTAACAACACTGCTCGCGGCGTGCGGCGTCCTCCAGCCCGTCAAGGACGCCTCGGTCAATCATCTGTTGGATCCGCTAGTTCCCGAGCGCCAGGTCACCGGCACCAGCCCGGCCATCGCCATCGCCCGGCCCGGCCTGCCCGGCTATCTCGACCGCCAGCAACTCGTCAGCCGCAGCGGCGGCGGCGCGATGCAACTGAATGCCGAACAATTGTGGGCGGAGCCGCTGGATGCCGGGATTTCCCGCGTCACCGCGCTCAATCTCGGCCGCCTCACCAACTCGCTGAACATCCAGCCGGTCGAGACTTTCGTCACCATGGACTACGACTGGCTACTCGAAATCCGCGTCTCGCGTTTCGAACCCGACGCCACCGGAAACCTGGTTCTCGAATGCACCTGGAAACTCCAACCGGTATCCGGCCGCGTCACCAACCCGCGATCGTTCCGCACCGTCATCGAAAACAACCCGCCACTGCTGCCCACCGGCCCGCAAACCGCCCGCATCGCCGCGATGAACGAGGCGCTCGCCCGCCTCGCCCGCGAAATAGCCCGCAACATCCCAAGCCACCCGGCCGCAACCATTCAGTGAAAACAGGTGGCGCGGGCATTGGATGGTCGGAGTTCAAGCTTGCCTCCTGCCGCGTGGTTTGCGGTCCGTGGTGGCGCGGCATGCTGAACATGAACTCCGGACGGCCTTGGGGTGGATCCCATCTTTCCACTGCATGGTTGCGGCTCATAAGAGATCTGAGAATCCGGCAACAGCCGTCCCGGCTGTGCTGGAGATCAGGCTTTTCAAACAACCCATTTACAGATCCTGCGTGCGGCCGCACGCAGGATCTGTAAATTTGCCGGGAGATTCTTGACTGGGGGCCGGCGGGCGTTGTCGGGCGTTGACGGGCTTGGCTGCTGCCGCGAAGGTCGGGGCGGCATGGGTGAGATCATTCTGGGCATCGATTTGGGAACCACGAATTCGGCGGTCGGGGCGGTGGACTCCGGGTTTCCGATTCTGTTAGCCAACGGCGAGGGCAAACGCATCACCCCCAGCGCGGTGTGGATCGGCCGCGATGGCTCGATCGAAGTTGGGGCGAAGGCGCTGCGCCGCCGCGCGCTGGAACCGGACCGCGTGGTCACCAGCATC
>JBGSUP010000116.1:0-10119 GCA_041753485.1 Akkermansiaceae bacterium | reverse complement strand
AGGGTGTCCAAAACCTGCCGGGCTACGGCGGCGGCGGCGACACGGCCGATGGTTTCCCGGGCGGAGGCACGACCCCCGCCGGACGGGGCGCGGATGCCGTATTTGGCGTCGTAGGTGTAGTCGGCGTGGCTGGGGCGGTATTTGACCGCCATTTCATCATACGCACCGGGGCGTTGGTCGGTGTTCCTAACAACGATGGAGATCGGCGTGCCGAGCGTGAGCCCGTCGTGCAGGCCGGAGAGGATTTCCGCGGCATCCGCCTCCTTGCGCGGGGTGACGATCTCGGATTGGCCGGGGCGGCGGCGGTCGAGCTCGTGCTGGATGGTTTCCAGGGAAACCGGGATGCGCGGCGGGCAGCCATCGATGACGACGCCGACGCCGCCACCGTGCGACTCGCCGAAGGTGTGAATGCGGAAAACCTTGCCGAAGGTGGATGACATGCGCGTGAGGTTAGGCGGTGGGCGGCGCGGGGCAAGCGGGAAGGGCTGGCGGAGGAATTTGAGATGATGGCATGCGTTTCTGGCTTCCCGGACGTGATTGGGAATTTCCCGGGACCGGGACACCGATCGCTGAGGGAAAATCCTCTTTGGTTATGCGAGGCATCGTGGCAGAGTGTGTTCATGAGCAGGACAATCGCTCTCCAACCGGTATCCTGGCAACGCATGGCAAAAGGCATCGACGATGTAAAACGGCGGCTTGAACGCGCCGCCGCAGCGCTGCAGGGCGCGGGGGTGGATTACGCCGTGGTCGGCGGAAATGCCGTGGCGGCGTGGGTATCCCGTGTCGATGAGTCGGCAGTGCGCAACACCCGGGATGTGGACATTCTACTGCGCCGTGAGGACATGACGCTTGCCTGTGAGGCATTGGCGTGTGCGGGATTCGTGCATCGCCGGGTCGCTTCCCTTGGTCAGGCCGCGGCGATGGATGTTTTTCTCGATGGTCCGGACGCGAGGATCCGCGATGCGGTGCATGTGCTGTGGGCGGGTGAAAAGGCGCTTCCGGATGCGATCGAAGCGACTCCGGAGCTCAGAGAGACTGAAAGAGCGGAAGGATTCGAACTGATTCCGTTGGAGGATCTTGTCCGGATGAAACTCATTTCCTTCCGCGACAAGGACCGAATGCACCTGCGCGATTTGATTGGCGTTGGACTCGTCGATACAAGCTGGCCATCGCGGTTTCCGGCAGATCTTGCCGGGAGATTGCAGATGATTCTGGATGATCCCGACGGCTGACTCCTTCGGATGAGTCTTTGCGGTGATTTTGGATTTTGGATCGTGGATTTTGGAGTTAGGGATCCACCATGCGTTTGCGGTTTCCCGAGCGGGTCATTGAGTTTCCAAGGCGTCCCTTGCTGATGGGGATTGTGAATGTGAATGACGATTCGTTTTCCGGGGATGGGACGCTGGATTTAGGGGCGGCGGTGGAGTTGGCGCGGGCGCAGCTGCGGGCCGGGGCGGATGTGATCGATGTGGGTGCGGAAAGCGCGCGGACGAACCGGGTGGCCGTGCCGGTGGAGGAGGAAATCCGGCGGTTTCGCGGGTTCTTGGAGCGGTGGGAGCAGGTCTGGCAGGGTCTGCAGCCGCGGGATGCGGTGCAGCTTTGGCCGCCGGTGATGTCGGCGAATACATGGCGTTCCGGGGTGGTGGAGGCGGTGTTGCGGATGGGTGGCGTGGAGCTGGTGAATGATATGAGCGCGCTGCCCGATGACCGGAACGCGCGGCTTTGCGCGGCGCATGGCGCGGCTTTATTGATCATGCACAGCGTGGGCGAACCGAAGATTCCGCATGTGAACCAGCAATGGGACGATGTGATGGGCGCGATGGAGCGGTTTTTTACGGAGAAACTCGCGCTGGCGGCGGCGGCCGGGCTCCGGGAGGATGCAGTGATCCTTGATCCGGGCATCGATTTCGCGAAGCAGCGGGACGATAATCTTTCGGTCTATCGCGAACTGGGGCGTTTGCAGCGCTTCGGCCGGCCGGTGCTGGTGCCCGTCTCACGGAAAACCGTGATCGGCGAGGTGCTTGGCCTGCCGGACCCGCGCGACCGTGATGCGGGGACGATTGCCTGCATCGCGGCTTCGATGGAACGCGGCGTGCAAGTCCTCCGCGTCCACGATGTGGATGCCGCGTGGCAGGCGGTCAAGGTGCTGGATGGGATGGCGTGAGAGCCTCGATTTGTTTCAGCAGCCTGAGGCAGTAAAGCAGCGGGATAAGCCCGATGATTCCAAACGAGCAATCAACAAGCTGCCAGTAGAATGGAATCCCGCGGATCGGCCCGCAAATCATGGCGAGCGGAATGATGGCGAGGCAGGCCACGATGCCGACGCGGATGTTGGCCCGGCTGGTGGGTGGATGGATCAGGGGGCCGATGAAAAACATCGCGATCACGATGTGGCCGAAGGCCAGCCAATCAGTCCCGTATGCCACCCACGGATAGCGGGAATAGGTGTGTTCGAGTCCGTCTTTGACAGTTTCTAACCAGACTGTTAGTCCGGCCGGCACGATTGCATCCGCAGCTCTCGTCCATGCGGCAAGCAACCTGAGCTCGTGGAGCAGCGGGAATGCGGTGACGCCGCTGAGCACCAGCCCGACGATGAAGACCAGCATCGATACCCGGAAGCGGAAAACCAGCGAAGAACGGGAATCCGATTTCAAGGTTCGTCTGGGAATGGGTTTGCCGTCCAACGCAGCTCGACTTCCACGGCCGGGATGTCCGCGGACTCCTGGGTTTCACGGCCAATCATCGCAAGCGAACAGGCTGTTAGGACAGCGAGCAGGGCGAGAATGGCGAGGGTCCTGCCGCTCAAGTCGCCGGGTGGCTGAAACATCCTGCGGACGCGGGATTCCAGCGAGCCGGTTTCCGCCATGGCGGGTGCGAGCGGGGAAGGGGAGCCTTGGCTGGCAAAGTCACACAGCACGCTGGCGTAGGCTCTTGGATCGATGCCCTTGCCCAGAACCCTTGCGTCGCAGGCATATTCGCACTGCATGATGAAGCGGCGTTTCATCCAGCGCGCGAGTGGATGATACCAATGAACCGCACATGCAAGCTCGGCCAGCAGACGCCATAGCGGATCGCGCCTGCCGTGGTGCGCCAATTCGTGTTCAAGAACAATGCGTTTGCGATCAGCGGGCCAGATTTTCCATGATGCCGGGACGAGGATAATTGGATTCCAGAAACCGGCCGCCACGGGGCCCTGCAAATCCTGAAGTTCACAGATCGCCACGCCTTCGAACCGACCGACCTCCACGGCTCGTTTCCTCCAGGCTCGCAGGACCGCAGCCGCATGCAACAGACGGATCATCGCCAGCGCGAAACCTGCCGCCCAGATGGCTGGTAGATGGTCGATCCATGAGACTCCGGGCACGATGGCCATGCCGCCATGCGAGGGAAGCACCAGGATTTCGGGCAGAAACGCGGCCAGCAAGGGGATCACGCCTAACAGCACCAGCAGCAGCGCCGTAAGCCTTGGATCACGCGCCGCATCCTTGCGGCCAGCCAGAAAAACCAGGGCCGCGGCGATGAAGGAGAATGTGAGGGCTGGAATCATGTTCGATAACCCATGTCGGTGGAGTGAGTCATTTACCCGCGCTTTCGTCGATCAATTTCCGGATGCGGGCGATTTCATCCTGGCTGAGTTTCTGGTCGCGAGGATCGAGCAGGGAGGCGACGAGTTTTTCCGGGCTGTCGTCGAAAAAAGTCGCCAGCAATTGTTTCAGGGCCGTGCGTTTCGCGCGCTTTTCGGGCACAGCGGGCAGATAGACATAGCGCCGCGAATCTTTCGAATGCGTCACCAGTTCCTTTTGCTCCAGTGTCACCAGCAGCGCCCGCACGGCGGAATAGCCCGGCGGATCCGGCAACTCGGCAAGCACCTCCCCGGCGGTGGCCTTGCCTTTGCGGAAAAGTATGTCCATCACCTGCCGCTCGCGGCGTGAAATCTGGCCGTTCTCGAATCGTTTCATGCGGACAATCTGTCAAATGCAGGAAAAACCGCAATTAAAAATTGACACTCCGGTTTTTAAATGCTGTTTTTCCAGCATCATGAAACACAAATCCGTGATTTCGCTGGGAGCCATGCTCATTGCCCTTGTCATCAACTCCTGTGCGCCGCCCACCGGCGTTTCATCCTACATGCCGCCATCCGCAGCCTCGTCCGAAGGAATCCGCGCGGGGGATTCGGCGGTGAATCGCAACAGCACCGATGCGATCCTGAACAGCCGGGAATCCCGGATGCAGGAGCGTCCCGGCCTGGCCACTGGCTGGGGTGAGGAAAAGAAATCGGAGTTGATCCAAGGGTCGTTTGTCCGGGCCTCGTCGAAGCCGGCGGGCACGGACGTAATCTACTACAACGACTCCAAAGGCGTGGAGGCAATGACCGGCTACAAGGAGCGAGTCTCACCGATGCAGCCGGCGGCCGGCGGTCTGGTCGAATGGGGCGTGAAGGGCGGGATTGGATTCCTGCCGAGTTACAAGGAACGTGGTTACGGCAGACGGCTCGTGGTGGGTGAGGCAGGTGCAACCTATTCGATCTTCGTGAAAAACCGCTGCAAGAGTGCTTTGGAAATCGTTGCGAGCGTGGACGGCCTGGACGTGCAGGACGGCAAATCCGCGTCGTTCTCCAAGCGCGGCTACATCGTCGAGCCGGGGAGAACCCTGGAAATCGAGGGTTTTCGCACGAGCTACAGCCGGGTCGCGGCCTTCAAGTTCTCCAGCGTCTCGAATTCCTACGCCAACCTGCGCCATGGCAACACCCGCAACGTCGGCGTGATCGGAATGGCGGTGTTCACCCAGAAGAACGTCAACCCGTGGACGTGGATGCCGAACGAAGTGCATCAGCGCGACACCGCGCAGCCATTTGCCACCGCGCCATAACTTTCGATTGCCCGAATTCCCGGCGGCGGACAATCTGGTGCCCGACCATGCATCAGCGACCGCCGAAAAAATTCAATCCCACGCCATTCGAGTATCATCAGGAGATCGAGTTGAACATCGAATCGCTGACCAATCTCGGGTCCGGAGTGGGGCGTGTCGATGGCTGGGTGGTCTTCGTGCCCTTTGCGCTGCCGGGTGAAACGGTGAAGGCGCGGGTCTATCGGAATGACAAGAACTGTTCGCACGCCGACCTGGTGGAAGTGCTGGTGGCGTCGCCGGACCGCGTGCAGCCGCTTTGTCCCTTGTTCGGCGATTGTGGTGGCTGCCAATACCAGCACTTCGACTATCAGAAACAGCTCGAATGGAAAACGCGCCAGGTGGGCGAGTTGATGAAACACATGGCGGCGGTCGTATTCCCGGTGAACCCATGTTTGTCCACGCAACAAACGTGGCATTACCGCTCAAAGATCACGCCGCATTTCGACACGCCGCGTGACGGGCAGATCGGCGCGATCGGGTTTCTGGCCAACGGCCAGCGCTTCCGCTTGGTGGATGTGCCCCAGTGCGTGATCGCCATGGAGGAAATCAACACCGCGCTGCCGGAACTCCGCACGGGAATCCGGGCGAAGGCGCATACGTTCAAACGCGGCTCGACCATCCTGATGCGGGCCACGGCAGGCCGGGTCGAAACCGACTTCAAGGCGACCGCCACCGAGCGGGTGGGGGACCTGACCTTTCAATTTCTAGCAGGTGACTTCTTCCAGAACAACCCGTTCATCCTGCCGCTGTTCACCGGCCACGTGGCGAAACAGGCCTCGGCGGGCGGCGCGCGTTTCCTGGTGGATGCCTACTGTGGCTCCGGTTTGTTCGCGCTGACCTTGGCAAAGCATTTTGAGAAAGTGGCGGGCGTCGAGGTTTCTGAAACCTCCTGCGAGTGGGCGCGCAAGAACGCGAAGGCCAATCAGATCGCCAACGCCAACTTCCTCACTGCGTCCGCCGAGGCGATTTTTGACGAGATCAGCTTCCCGGCAGCGGAGACCTCGGTCGTGATCGATCCGCCGCGCAAGGGCTGCACGCCGGAATTCATCGATCAGCTGGTGAAATTCGGCCCGGCCCGCGTGGTCTATGTTTCGTGCGATCCGGCGACGCAGGTCCGCGATCTGAAGCTTCTCGGAGACGGTGGCTATCAACTCGCCGACGTGCAGCCTTTCGATTTGTTTCCGCACACGCGCCATCTGGAATGCGTGATGACGCTTTTGAAAAGCCATGAGATCTAATCGCCGCCTGTTCACCGAGAACGGCGGGATGTTCTCAACCGCCTCCAGTGCCCCGATTGTGGCCACGAGCACCTACCCCCCATCACCTGCTGAGAGAGGCAAGACGGCAGGACACGAGACTCCGCCAACGCCTGTTCCCGGAACCTCCCGCTGAATGCCAATCTTTTCCAGCCATCGATTCACGGCGCACATCCAATGGCCTGTGAAATCCGGGTTGCATGGAATTTGGAATGGCCCGAGTGTCCGCACAACCCCAGATAACCCGATTGAACCGCTTGATTCCAATGTGCCTGACCGGTGCCTTGTTCTGCCTGCAACCCGTGGCATCCTTTGCCGACGCGGCACGCAAACCCAATGTCATCCTGATCATGCCGGACGACCAAGGCTACGGCGAAATCGCGGCGCATGGCAATCCGGTCATCAAGACACCGCACCTCGACCGCCTCCACGCAAGCAGCGTCCGTCTGACTGATTTCCATGTGGATCCCACCTGCTCGCCAACGCGGGCCGCACTGATGTCCGGGCGCTATTCCACCCGCACGGGTGTCTGGCACACCATCAACGGCCGCTCGATGATGCGTCCTAATGAACTCACGCTGGCCGAGGTCTTCAAGGCCAACGGCTATGACACTGCGATGATCGGCAAGTGGCACATGGGCGACAACTGTCCCTTCCGACCACAGGATCAGGGTTTTGACCACACCGTCTGGCATCTCGGCGGTGGCATCGGAAATGGTCCGGATTACTGGGAAAACGATTATTTTGACGACACCTTTCTGGTGAACGGCGAGTGGAAACCATTCGAGGGCTACTGCACCGATGTCTGGTTTCGCGAAGCCACCCGCTACATCGAGGAAAAGCGCGCCAAACCCTTTTTCCTCTACCTCACGCCCAACGCACCGCATGGGCCTTACATCGTGCCTGACAAGTATGCCGCACCCTACCTCGCGGCTGGCATGCCGGAAACCATGGCCAGGTTTTACGGCATGATCGCCAACATCGATGAAAACCTCGGCCGCCTGCGCGCCCGCCTTGCCGAACTCGGCCTTGCCGAAAACACCCTGCTCATTTTCATGACCGACAACGGCACCGCCGCCGGGTGGATCAGCAAGGACACCGGACACCCCTTCTACAATGCCGGCATGCGGGGCTGGAAAAGCTCGGCCTACGAGGGCGGACACCGCGTGCCGTGCTTCTGGCATTGGCCCGCAGGCGGACTGAAAGGCGGGCGCGACGTGCCCTTGCTGTCCGCACACATCGACCTGCTGCCGACGCTAGTGGATCTGCTCGACTTGAGGAAACCCGAGGGGCCACCCACGGATGGCGTTTCCCTCCGATCCATTTTGTTAGACGGACAAAGCAACCTGCCCGACCGCACGCTTTTCGTTCATGTGCAGCGCGCTTTCCTGCCTCCCGAGTGGAGGAACTCCGCCGCCATGACCCAGCGCTGGCGATTGATCGATGGCAAGGAACTCTACGCCATCACTGCCGACCCCGGCCAGAAGACCGACCTCGCCGCCAAGCACCCGGACATCGTCGAACAACTGCGGGGCGAATATCAAACCTGGTGGAAATCCCTCGAACCCGCCATCAAACACACCGTCCGCCATGTCCTCGGTGGCGTGGAAGATCCGATGACCCTCTCCAGCCACGATTGGTTAATGCCTGGCGTCGAACCCGCAGCGTGGCACCAGAATCAAATCAAAAGCGGCACCCTCATCAACGGTCCATGGGCCGTGGAAGTGAAACAAGCCGGCACTTATGAAATCAGCCTCCATCGCTGGCCGCCGTATCTCACAAAAGCCATGGACGTCATCGCAGCACGCCTGGCCATCGGCGGGCTGGATGAGAGCCAGCCATTGGAAAAGGATGCCACCGACGCGACCTTCAAGGTCAAGCTGAAGGCCGGCCCCACCATGCTCCAAACTTGGCTGACCCGTCCCGATGGCAAGCAGCACGGTGCTTATTATACGCGGATCAACCATCTGGCCGAATAGATTTCGCTGCTTCCGGCCTTCGGGCCAGGCGGCCCCATCCCGGAAGTGTTCCATCGCCGAAATAGCCATCCATTCCGCCAGCAGGTGCGTCTGACCAGACGAAATAGGGCGAGGATTGTCGTGGTTCATGTGCTCGGTGATCGCACCCAGCCGGTATCTCTGCTGCGCGGCGGAAAACTGAGAAATTGGAGCAATGAAGATGTCCGACATGGGACTCGGACCAAGAATTCGAAAACCAGGATGCGGTCGTCGTCCGAATGGAATTCAGGGGGCTGCCATGTAGGGCGTTGGTCGAAGCCGTCGGGACCTAACGGGTGGTTTTACGCTTGGGTGAATTTCTGCTCGCGCAGCACCTGCACGGGGAGAAGGTAAAGGATCGTGGCGAAGTGCGGAAAATAGGACTTGGCGACGTGCTCGCTGATGGCGTCGGCATGAGCGCCATCGACAATGACTTCGACCTTGATGTTCTCGCCCTCCCAGTGGCTTGCCCGCAGCCCGTGGGCACCCTCGCCGCGCACGGTGCAGATCGTGTAGCCGCGGACGCCGAGTTTTTTAAGGTCTTCGATGAGGCGGCTTTCGAGTTCATCTTCCGCAATGATGGTGAGCAGGATCAGATTGGTGGTTTTCATGGTTCAGGCGGTGAAAAGGAACTTTGCAAAGGCGTGATAGAGCGGGATGCCGAGAACGATGTTGAATGGGAAGGTGATCGCGAGCGAGGAGGTTAGATAAAGTGCCGGGCTCGCCTGTGGCAGGGCGATGCGCACGGCGGCGGGCGCGGCGATGTAGGAGGCGCTGGCCGCGAGGGTGGCGAGAACCGTGGTTCCGCCGAGGCTCAGACCACACCACTTGCCAATCAGGGCACCGAGCAAGCCGTGGAGCACGGGCATGACCAGGGCAAAAGCGACGAGTCTCCAACCGGCGGATTTCAGATCATGCAGGCGGCGGCCGGTGACCAATCCAACCTCTAACAGGAAAAGCGTGAGCACTCCCTTGAACGGCGCGTCGAAGAGCGGGGCGACCTGCTCGAAGCCGTTTTTTCCGCAGAGCAACCCGATCGCCAGACCGCCGAGCAGCAGCAGGATGCCTTTGCCGGTGAGGAGGTCATGAAACAGTCTCTTCATCTCGCCGGGTTGGGAGTTCCCGCTGTTGCACGATTTCATCGCGAGGAAGATCGCCACGATGATGGCCGGGGCTTCCATCACCGCGAGCAGGGCCGGCATGAAGCCCTCGACGGGGACTTTTCCAATTTCCAGAAAGGCAAGCACCGCGCTGAAGGTGACCGCCGAGACGGAGCCATAATGTGCGGCGATCGCGCCGGCGTTGGTTGAATTCAGAAGCACCAGTTTTTTCAGCAGGAAGAAGCACCAGATGGGAATCACCGCGCTGAGAGCGATCGCGGCGATGAGCGGTCCGCCGACCACGCTGAGGCTCATGCCATCGAGTTTCATTCCGCCCTTGAGGCCGATGGCGAAGAGCAGGTAGATGGTCAGGGCCGTATAGAGTTCATCCGGGAAACGAAGATCGCTCTTTACGAGAGTGGCAAAGAGTCCCAGCGCGAACGCCAGAACCATTGGTGAAAGCAAGCTGGTGGATAGGGATTGGAGAAGATCCATGAGGGATGATCAGGCTTGCTGGTAGTTCTTGGTTGTGGCTTGGAGCTTGCGGTTTTTGGCTTTAGATTCGGCGGCGAGCCGGGCTTGAAACGTGGTGATTTTCTTCAGCAATTCCGGATCACCGCTTGCGAGGATTCTGGCGGCGAAGAGTCCCGCGTTGCGGCCGCCGTTGATCGCCATGGTGGCGACGGGGACCCCGCCGGGCATTTGCACGATGGAAAGCAGCGAATCGAGGCCTTTGAGCGATTTGCTCTCGACGGGCACGCCAATCACCGGGAGCGGTGTGAGGCTGGCGACCATGCCGGGCAGGTGGGCGGCACCGCCCGCACCGGCGATGATGACCCGGACGCCCCGGGCGTGCGC
>JBGSUP010000115.1:0-5813 GCA_041753485.1 Akkermansiaceae bacterium | reverse complement strand
GCGGACCGCCAGCGCTCCACCGGCAAGGACCAATGGGCGGCCACCGCGCGCACCTTGCTCGGCGGGGTGCCGGAGAGCGACAACGTGGTTTATGATCTCTCGTTCGAGGCCAATCATTCGCTGTGGGATCGCTTCTATCTGTCCACCGGTTCCGCTGCCGACAAGTCGCGCTTTGTCACCGACCCCGCCGCGCACCCCTTGCCCAACGGCCGCATGCGCCTTGCGCCAGAGGCGTTCACTACCGTTGCCGACCTCACCGGTTTCCACCAGTCCGCCCGCCACCTGATGATCGACGGCGCGTTCAATGTGAACTCCACCCGCGTCGAGGCGTGGAAGGCATTGCTGGGGTCGTCCCGCCGCTCGGGCTATGGAGACGGGCCCGATGTTCCTTTTCCCCGCGTGCTCAATCCACCGGGTCGCGCGTGGAAAAACAGCGGCCTGCCGGATGCCGCCGCCGTCTGGACCGGCCATCGCGAACTCACGCCCGCTGAAATCCACCGGCTGGCCGTGGCCATCGTCGCCGAAGTGAAAAAACGCGGACCGTTTCTCTCGCTGGCGGATTTCGTCAACCGCCGTCTGGCAGACGATGAAACCGGCCGCATGGGGGCGATCGAAGCCGCCATCCAAGTGGCGGGGCTCAACTCCACCCTCACCGAGGCGCTGCCCTTGGACAATCAGTCGCCGCTGCCGGACTACCGCCACCCGGACCGCATCCCGGATGCCACCCGCATGGAGCAAACGCTCAAGCCCTCCTCGAAGGCATGGGGGGCACCAGTGTGGCTGACCCAGGCCGATGTGCTCCAAGTGCTCGGTCCCGCCCTTGCCGCACGCTCCGATACCTTCGTGATCCGCGCTTATGGCGATGCCATGGATGCCTCGGGCAGGATTTCCGCCCGCGCCTGGTGCGAGGCGGTGGTCCAGCGTGTTCCCGAGCCGCTCGAAGCCGATGAGAGCGGCATCAACCCGCTGCGGGCGGGCAAGCCGGGCGATTTCGGCAGGCGTTTCCTCATCACCTCGTTCCGCTGGCTTGCGGAGAACGAAATCTAGCAGAAAAATGACTCCTCAATTGCTGATTCCAACAATGGTGGTCTTGTTGCTGACCGCATGGTCCACGGCTGCCGAGCCGGCCATGGAACCATTGCGCCACGTCCGATTCCTCGCGGTGGGTGACAGTCCGCCATTCCGCCAGGAAATCCGCGACGGCGTGCGCTACGAACTCGAACCTCCGCCCGGCAGCATTCCTCCGCGCGAGGTGATTCCGGGTTTCGGTGGCAAACCGGCGGGTGCCGTGCCCTTGCGTCTCGGCCGGATCAGCCCGCGCGTTGTGGCACCCCCGGGGCGGGGACCACTCAAACTCTGGCGGGCGGGTGACGCTCTTGAGGCTTCGCCATGGGTGTCTCTTGAGCGTCTGCAAACGGGCGATTTCCTGGTGATCCTGTGGCGTGGTCCCAAGGCGGAAACATGGAACCTGGCATCCTCGCTTGTCGTTGCCGATGCTCCCGCAGGATCTGCGCGGATTCTCAATCTGTTTCCCCTGCAAGTCCGGGTGCGGTGGGGGGCCGAATCATTGCTGCTGCCGCCCGGCGCAACCATCCTGCGTCCCATCCCGCAAGATGCGCCGGTCCATCTGCAGATTCTTGCCGCCGATGCCACAGGTGCGATGAAGCGGCATCATTCCGGAGAAGTGTCGGCAATCCGCGGGGAGCGCTGCCTGGTCACGATTCAGCGTGCCGATGGCGTGGCACCCCGCCGTCCGCTCAAGGTCTCCATCCTGCGCGAGATTGCAGCGGATGAACCCACCCGGTGATTCGATGCCCGGTGTCCAAGAATGAGGTCATAAGCGAGCGTGGATTCGGGCGAAGCGGGCCGGAGCGTGAGCCCATGCCCTTTTGATCGTCGAAAATGCGAGAAACCAAATTGCGAGAGACAGAAATAACCAGGCTCACTGTCTGTTGGGGGTCAGGCGGCCATGTGCTGGAACTGCAAGTGCCGCTCGGGTGCGGTATCCCACTCGCGTCCCCATAAACTTCGGCATGGCAGGCGATTGCAGGAGGATAGCGGAGGACAGCAATTAGGCCGCACCTGCCGCGAGTGTGATCGATGCGGTGGCATCTGGAAATTTCGATGCCGTCAGCAGAATCAACGCGATGGTGGAGGGTCCCGCCATCAGCGGAACAGCGAGAGGGACGATGAGAGGCTCCTCGTCGCCGGTTTCCCCGAGCACCAAGTGGGATGGGAAGACCATGCCGAGTGCGATCAGAAACAGCAGGATCCCTCCGAAAATACTCAATGTCACCGGGCGCAGCCCCGGGAAACCAAGCAGGTGTTTACCGAGAAACAGGAAGCCGAGAAGTAGATTAGGTGAGACATAAATAGTTAACATCTTGCTGTCGGGGCCGGTTTCCAAATGGCACGTGCACGATAGATTGTTCCCTGGACGGATTCGGAGACGAAACCTGCGATTTACCACTGCATTGCAAGGGTGGGGGACAAGCGGTTTGCCCGCTGGCACAACAGCCGTTCGAAGCGGCGTGCAATTGGTGGGAGGAAGCCTTCAATAGCGTGGTGGCGGAGGATGGCATCGCTTCCAGGACGATGGCGGCTTCTATCGACCTCAATCCGGTGCGTGCCGGAATGGTGCCGGATCCGGCGGAGAGTCGTTGGAGCAGTTGCGGCAAGGGATCGGGTGAATCACACCTTTGGCCGCTTGGTTGGCGGATGCAGGCAAACAAGCAGTCCGTTTTCTTGGTGTCTCAAGTCGGGATCTGTCTCCTGTCCCACAAGGCTTCTGTATTCAAGGCCATTGAGCCCCGAAGTGGGATTCGGCGTTCGCGTTCTCAGGGGTGGAATGTCACGGATTCCCGTGGCTACCGGCAAAACGACCCTGAGGACGCGAGCGGTCAGCAGCCGCAGACTGCAGCCAGGGCTTTCCGGTTTGCCACCGGAGCGATTCCCTGAGTAATTCCCTGTTGCGAATTCCGCCAGCTAACCGAAACTCCCCCACCGTTTACGAGATTCATGCGCCCCTCCGACCTCGACCCCGCCTTCATCTCCCACGCCCCGGGCTACTGGGCGGCGGAATCGATGACCCACTGGAACGACTCAAAATGGCAACTTCGCCACCGCGTGGACTCCCTGACCGATCTGGAGTCAAAACTCCGCCTCACTGATATCGAGCGCGCCGGCGTGCTGCTTGCCGGGCACAAGCTGGCGATGTCGATCACGCCGCATTTTTTCAACCTGATCGACCGTGACGATCCGAATTGCCCGATCCGTCGGCAGGTGATTCCGCGGATTGAGGAGGGCTGGAATGCCCCGGAGGAACTCTCGGACCCCTGCGGCGAGGATTCCCACATGCCGGTGCCGGGTTTGGTCCACCGCTATCCGGACCGGGTCCTGTTTCTGGTAACCGACCGCTGCGCCTCGTATTGCCGTTATTGCACGCGGTCGCGCGTCGTTTCCGGCGTCGGCGAGCAGCATCTAGAAACCCAGTGGGAGGCGGCTTTCCGGTATTTGGAGAAAACCCCGCAAGTCCGCGATGTGTTGCTCTCGGGTGGCGATCCGCTGTTGTTCAGCGATGAGCGTCTTGATCGAATCCTGACCCGGCTGCGGGCGATTCCGCACATCCAGTTCATCCGCATCGGTTCGCGGATACCGGTTTTCCTGCCCCAGCGGATCACTCCTGAGTTATGTGAAGTGCTCAAGAAGCATCATCCCTTGTTCCTATCCATCCACACCAATCACCCGCGCGAGCTCACTTCCGAAGTGCGCGACGCGCTCGGCCGCCTCGCTGATGCGGGCGTCCCGCTCGGCAACCAAAGCGTGCTGCTGCGTGGCGTGAACGACTCGGTGGAAATCCAGAAAACCCTTGTCCACAAGCTGCTCATGTGCCGCGTGCGGCCGTATTATCTTTATCAGTGCGATCTGATCAACGGCTCGTCGCACCTGCGCACGCCGGTGGCGGAGGGGGTGGCCATCATCGAGGGCCTGCGCGGCCACACCACCGGTTATGCCATCCCGCAGTTCGTGATCGATGGCCCTGGCGGCGGAGGGAAAATCCCGATCAATCCGAACTACATCGTCGAGGCCGGTTCCGGCAGCGTCACCCTGCGCAACTTCGAGGGTGAGATCTTTGATTACCCGGATCCCAGCCCCATGCCGGTTGCTGAAATGGAGCGCCTGCGCCACCAGGCCATGCCTCACGCCGGGTGTTGAGAGCACGCTTCACCCGCCGCGGCCAAAAATTCGCTTTACGCAGGCGGGCACCGGTCAGAAGATCCGCTCCACACAATTATGAAAAAACTCCCATTGTTGCTGGCCGCGCTGATTGCTTGCACCCTCACGCCCGCCATCGCCGCGGAGCAGGCGTCTGCGGATGGTTTCACGCCGCTTTTTGACGGCAAGACCCTGAATGGCTGGCGCAATCCATACGACTGGGGGAAATCCGAGGTTGTGAACGGCGAGATCCATCTCACCGCGGACAGGAAATTCTTCCTGGTCACCGAAAAAACCTACGGTGATTTCGTTTTTGAAGGCGAGGTCCTGCTGCCGAAGGGCACTGCGAATAGCGGCTTCATGTTCCGCGCGCACGTCGAACCTAACAAGGTGTTCGGTTATCAGAGCGAGGTTGATGGCGACCCCAAACGCGCATGGTCAGGCGGGCTTTACGACGAGGGCCGCCGCACGTGGTTCATCAGCCCGATCAAGGGCGACGCCGCCAGCGAGGCTGCGTTCAGGAAACGCGCGGGCGGCACTTTCAAACGCGACGACTGGAACACCTATCGGATCACTTGCAAGGGCAACAAAATCAGGATTGAGGTCAATGGAGTGGTCACCACCGATGTGGAGGACGACAAGGACGCCCGCGGGGTGATCGGCATCCAGCATCACGGCGAGAAGGGCCAAACCTACAAATTCCGCAACCTGCGCATCAAGCCGCTGGATTGAATTGGAGGGCAATTCAGGCTCGGCAGGGCGGTGGGGAAATGCGAGGTCTCCGCACGCCGACGAGATGGAAGCCCGGATTTTGAGCCAGACGGAATTGAGTCCGCGCGATGTGCGGCGCAATTTCGCGTGTCTGGTGTGGATGGGCTCGGTGTTCGCGATGGGTTGGTCGGAGGTGGTGGTTGTCCTGCAGCCGCTGCTGGTCCATTACAACGCGAGCAACACCCAGATCGGCATCGTGCAGGGGGTATTGATCGCCACCCTGCCGGGCATGTTCCTCTCACCGTGGATCACGCGGCGTTTCCGCCACAAGAAGATCTATCTGTTTGTCACTGATTCGCTCTATCTGCTGCCGGTGGGAATCGTTGGCGCGGTGGTGTGGGCGGGCGGTTTTGGCGGAAATGGGACAATGGTGGGTTTCATTGTGCTGATGATGTTGTCTGGGCAGCTTGCCGCAGGTTTCGGTGGGCTGCCGAACCAGGAGTTTTTCACCGCCTGCATCCCGATGCGCCTGCGCGGGCGGCTGGCCGGGGTTTCCGCGGGTCTTGGCGGGGTGCTCGGGCTGGGGGCCACGGCAATCGCGGCGTGGATGTTGGACGTGATGCCGAAACCGGAGGCTTTTGGTGCCCTGCTGCTGCTTGCCTGGCTGCTGTGCCAGATTGCGGACACCGCGGTGTTGTTCGCCAGGGAGCCACCAACGCCGGTAGAGGCCTCGCCGAGGCCGTGGGGCCGGGAAATGTGGCGGGCGTTTTTCCATGACCACAAGTTCCTGCGCCTGACGCTGGCAGTGTGCTTGATTTCGCCCTTGCTGGCGCAGCTTGCGGTGTTTTCCAGCGTGTTCGCCTTCCGGGAGCTGGGATTCAAGGCGC
>JBGSUP010000114.1:0-9715 GCA_041753485.1 Akkermansiaceae bacterium | reverse complement strand
GAATTTTCCGCTCGGCAAGCTGAAGCTGCTGGCTTCGGCGCGCTCGGCAGGCAAACGGATGAAATTCCGCGGCGAGGACGTCGTGGTCGAAGAGCTCACGCATGATTCGTTCGAAGGCGTGGACATCGCGCTGTTCAGCGCGGGCGGCGGGATTTCCAAGGAATTCGGCCCCTCCGCCGCGGCGGCGGGCGCGGTGGTCATCGATAACTCGTCGGCCTTCCGGATGGATGACGACGTGCCGCTGGTGGTGCCGGAAATCAATCCCGCAGCCGCGAAAAACCATCCCCGCAACATCATCGCGAATCCGAACTGCACGACCATCATCTCGCTGATGGCGCTCGCGCCGCTGCATGAGGCGTTCGGGCTGAAGGCGATCATCGCGTCGAGTTATCAGGCGGTTTCCGGATCCGGCGCGCAGGGCATCATCGAGCTCGAAGAGCAGGTCAAGGCCATCACCGCGGGCCAGCCGTTCACGCCGAAAGTCTATCCACGCCAAATCGCGTTCAACGTGATTCCGCAGGTGGATGTGTTCACGGAAAACGGCTACACCAAGGAGGAGCTCAAGATGGGCAACGAAGGCCGCAAGATCATGGATCTGCCGGAGCTCAAGGTGTCCTGCACCTGCGTGCGCGTGCCGGTCTATCGGTCGCACTCGGTTTCCATCACCGCGCAGTTTGAAAAACCGGTGGATGTCGAGGCGGCCCGCGCCGCGTTTGCCGGGAAAGCCGGTGTCCAGGTCATCGATGATCCGGCTAACAGGATCTTCCCCGTGCCGCTCGATACCACAGGCAAGGACGATTGCCTCGTCGGCCGCATCCGGAAGAACCTGGTGCTCGAAAACGCGCTCGATATCTGGGTCGTCGGCGACCAAGTCCGCAAGGGAGCCGCGCTCAATGCGGTGCAGATCGCCGAGATTCTTTGAAGAGATCGTGGATCGTAGATTGAGGATTTCGATCTGCTATCCACGATCCACAATCCACGATCATGGACTTGAAAGCCTATCTCGCCGCCAAAGCCGCTGAAGTGGACGCGGCGATGGATGCTTTTCTGCCAAAGGCCAAGGAGCGTCCGGCGACAATCCATGCGGCGATGCGGTATTCCGTGTTCGCCGGCGGCAAGCGACTGCGGCCGGTGCTTTGCCTTGCGGCTGCGGAAGCGTGTGGCGGCGGGGTTTCCGCCGCGCTCGCTCCGGCCTGCGCGGTCGAGTTGATGCACACGTATTCGCTCGTCCACGACGATTTGCCCTCCATGGACGACGACGACCTCCGCCGCGGTCGGCCCACCTGCCACAAGGTTTATGGCGAGGGCCTGGCCGTGCTTTGCGGTGACGCCTTGCTCACCGAGGCGTTCATCGTGCTGGCGAAAACGCCACCCACAAAACGCTACGGCACCCGCGAGCTCATCGCCGAACTCGCTGAAACCGGCGGCAGCCGAAAGCTCATTGGCGGCCAGGTGATGGACCTCGAAGGCGAGGGCAATCCACTCACCAAGCGCGACCTCGTCCGCATCCACGAGGCGAAAACCGCCGCCCTGATTACCGCATCGCTGCGCCTCGGCGCGATGAGCGCCAACGCCACTCCCGCAAAACTCGCAGCGCTCACCCGGTTCGGCCACCATCTCGGCCTCGCGTTTCAAGTGATCGACGACATCCTCGACGTCACCCAAAGCACCGGCATCCTCGGCAAAACCGCAGGCAAGGACCAAGCGGTCGGCAAGGCCACTTATCCATCTGTCATCGGTCTCGCCGCCTCCCGCAAGGAAGCCACGAAACTGACCCGCGTTGCCATGGCCGCACTCCTGCCGCTCGGCCGTAAATCAGCCCGTTTGGCAGAGATTGGAAGCCATCTCCTTCACCGGGAGTATTGATCTTGAATTAGTTGCAAGTTTTCTGGAACAATAATTGGAATAGTTCTTGATCTTAACAGCGCCCCGCCTAGCTTGCCGCCGCGATGGTAAGCAAAGCCCCAGATCACTCACTTGTTCCGGAGATTCCCGAGGAAATCGCCGGCCTGCGCATGACCCGCCAGCGGCAGGAAATCTACCGCATCCTGCTCGAACAGCGCGATCACCCGACCGCCAACGAAGTTTTCATGCGGGCCAAGGACCGGCTGCCGAATCTCTCGCTGGCCACGGTTTACAACTGCCTTGAGGCGCTGGTGCAACACGGCATCATCCGCCAGGTCAATTTCGAGCGCGAATCCTCCCGCTACTGCCCGAATCTTTCGGAGCACGGCCACTTTCACGACGCCGCCACCGGCATCATCCACGACATCGATTTTAAACCCGGTGTCAGCCTCACCGACGTGCTCGAACTCCCTGCCGGCGCCGTCATCCAGGACGTCGAAATTACCCTCCGCGGCAAGTTCGCCACGCCCTGACCCCAATTTCAAATTTCAAATCTCCTTCCCACCACCATGAGCCTGCACATCCAAGACCTCCACGCCACCCTCGAAGACGGAACCGAAATCCTCAAGGGCGTCACCCTCGACATCCCCAAAGGCGAAGTCCACGCCATCATGGGCCCTAACGGCTCTGGAAAATCAACTCTCTCCAAGGTCATCGCCGGCAACGAAGGCTACCTCGTCTCCGGGGGAACCGTCACCCTCGACGGTCAGGAGATCTTTGACATGTCCATCGACGAGCGCTCTCGCGCCGGCATCTTCCTCGCTTTCCAATACCCGTCCGAAGTCCCCGGCGTCTCGAATGCCAATTTCATCCGCGCCGCCCTCCAGGCCCGCCTGCCCAAGGGCGAGGAGATCGACGCCGTCGCCTACTACAAAAACCTCTACTCGAAAATGGACCTGCTGGAAATGGACCGCAAGTTCACCGCACGCGCCGTCAACGAAGGCTTCTCCGGCGGTGAGAAAAAACGCAACGAAATCCTCCAGATGATGATGCTCCAACCAAGCTACTGCATCCTCGACGAAACCGACTCCGGCCTCGATATCGATGCCCTCAAGATCGTCGCCAAGGGCGTCAACGCCATGCGCTCGCCCGACCGTGGCATGCTCCTCATCACCCACTATCAACGCCTGCTCGATTACATCAAACCGGACCAGGTCCACGTCATGGCCGAGGGCCGCATCGTCCGCTCCGGCGGCCCGGAACTCGCCCTCGAACTCGAAAAACACGGCTACGACTTCCTCAAGGAAACCGCCTTGGCCTGATCTTCCGATCCCTCCCCACTCACCACTCGCTCCCATGTCCTACGAACCCGCCACCGCCATCCTCGACGAAGAAACCCACGAGGCGATCAACATCGACCGCACCAAGGGTGACTTTACTTTCCCCGAACGCAACAAGTTCGATGCCGGCCGCGGGCTTACGGAGAAAACCATCGATTACATTTCCGACGTCAAAGGCGACCCGGACTGGGTGCGCGAATTCCGCCACAAGGCGCTCAAGGTGTTCCGCGACAAGCCGACGCCGACCAACTGGGCCACCGGAGATCTGAACAATATCAACTTCGACGAAATCCGCTATTATCTATCCGATGGCGAGAAGCCGAAGCGCTCCTGGGACGACGTGCCGGCCGATGTGCTCGAAACCTTCGAGCGTCTGGGCATTCCTCAGCAGGAGCGCGCCTTCCTCGCCGGCGTCGAGGCCCAGTTCGACTCCGAAGCCGCCTACTCGAACGTCAAGGAAGAGCTCACCAAACAAGGTGTCATCTTCGTCAACTCCGCCGAAGGACTCAAGGAGCACGAGGAGATCTTCCGTCCGTGGTTCGGCAAGGTCATCCCAACCGGTGATAACAAGTACTCCGCCCTCAACAGCGCCGTCTTTTCCGGCGGATCCTTCATCTACATTCCGAAAGGCGTGAAGCTGAAACAACCGCTGCAAGCCTACTTCCGCATCAACTCGGAAAGCTTCGGCCAGTTCGAACGCACCCTGATCATCGCCGACGAGGGCTCGGAAGTCATGTATATGGAAGGCTGCACCGCGCCGAAGTTCGAAACCGCCACGCTCCACTCCGCCGTGGTCGAACTCGTCGCCCTCAAGGGCGCGAGAATCCAATACGTGACCGTGCAGAACTGGAGCAGCAATGTCTTCAACCTCGTCACCAAGCGCGGAGTCGCCATGGAGGACGCGGAAGTCCGCTGGATCGACTGCAACATCGGCTCGCGCCTGACGATGAAATATCCCGGCGTCGTGATGAAGGGCGAACGCGCCCGCGGCGAGGTGATCTCCATCGCGCTGGCCAACACCGGCCAGCACCAGGATACCGGCGCCAAAATGATCCACGCCGCCAACAACACCACCTCAAACGTGGTTTCCAAATCCATCTCCGTCGGCGAAGGCCGCGCCACTTACCGCGGCCAGGTCCACATCCCCAAACACCTCAAGGGCTGTAAAAACAACACCGAGTGCGATGCCCTGCTCATCAACAGCCACTCGCGTACCGACACCTACCCGGCCATCACCGTCAAGGGCAACCGCCACGCCACCCAGCACGAGGCCTCCGTCTCCCAGGTCTCCGAAGACATGCTCTTCTACATGCAGCAGCGCGGCCTCAACGAAGGCCAGGCGATGTCCCTCGCCGTGAATGGTTTCATCAACGACCTTGTCCGCGAGTTCCCGATGGAATACTCCGTGGAACTCAAGCGCCTCATCGATCTGGAGATGGAAGGCTCGGTTGGCTGATTCCCCTGATCACTGCTCACTGTCCACTGATCACTTCTTGCCATGACCTTCACCACTCCACAAACGCCCGCCGTTTTCCCCGCCTGGTTCGCCGCCCGCCAGCACGATGCCTGGGAACGCTACCTCGCCACCCCCGTGCCGAAGCGGGGCGATGAAACATGGCGCTTTTCCAATCTCAAACAACTCGACTTCGACGGCTTCTCAAGGAGCGTGGGCGTCCCGCCCACATCTGAACTCCTGTCCCGCTCCACCGGCCTCGAAAAAACCGCCGCAAAGTTCATCTTCATCAACGACGAACTCGTCCACTCCGAATCGAACCTCCCGACAGGCGTCATCTGCCTTCCTCTTGCCGAGGCGCTCGTTTCGCACGGCGACCTCGTCGCCGCGCACTTCATGAAACAGGAAACCCGCCTCGGTTCCGCCAGGTTCGCAGCGTGGCACGAGGCTTCCGTTTCCAACGGGCTCTTCGTCCACACCGGCGACAACGTGGAAATCGAAGGCACCATCGAGGTGCATCACTGGATTTCCGGAAAAAACACCGTCATCTTCCCGCACACGCTCGTGGTCACCGGAAAATCCTCCAAAGCCCGCGTGATCGAGATCTTCCGCTCTGCCGACGATATCATGCCCGGCCTCGCCATCGCCTTCAACGATCTTTCCGCAGGACAAAACTCGCAGCTCGACTACGTCGCCATCCAGGCGCTCAACGAAGTCACACGCATCATCCAGATCAACGAAACCTCAACCGCCCGCGACGCCTCCGCGAAAGGTTTCATCCTCAACATCGGTGCCTCCTGGGCGCGCAACGAATGCCTCTCCCGCCTCGAGGGCTCCGGCTCGCGCTCGGACATGCTCTCCGTCTCCGTCCCCGCCCGTGAGCAGGAATACGACCAGCGCACGTTCCAGCACCACGTCTCCGAAGGTGCCTACTCGGACCTGCTTTACAAGAACTCCCTTTATGACAACTCCAAGACGATCTTCTCCGGCCTGATCTTCGTGGATAGGGACGCGCACCACACCGACGCCTATCAGACATGCCGCAACCTGCTGATGAGCGACACCTGCGAGGCCAATTCCATGCCCGGCCTGGAAATCAACGCCGATCAGGTGAAGTGCTCGCATGGCAGCACCTCCTCGCAGATCCACGATGAGGAAATCTTCTACCTCCAGGCACGCGGCATCGATCCCGTCCGCGCCCGCCAGCTCATCGCCCGCGGCTTCTCGGTGGAGGCGGTGGAACGCCTCGGCGATCACGCCACCGAGGAACTCGTCCTGGGCTTCATCGACGACAAATTCGCCCACATCGCCAGCGGCGGAGCGTGAGGGGTGCCGCCGCTGGCCCCGCCATGGGAACGAATACGGGTTTCCCAAGAACGGCACCTTTCCCGTCAGGCTCCAGCGGTCACGGCTTGTAAGACAGAAGAAAATTTCCATGATTGCAACTCATGCGGCCGGCCGGGTCGTTGAGTTGCAAGGCTCCTGCACCACCCGAGGATCGGTTTCCAGACGGCAGCATCTACCTCTGCGGCGACATCACGGGAATAGATTTCCTACTCACTGTCAGCAACTTACTGACACACCAAACGCTCTTATTGTAACCACTTCTGCTAGAAATCTAGCGGTCCAGCGGGTTTTCAACCCTCTTGACACCAATCGCTCCAAGTCCTTCCACCATTTGGTCCATTCGGGACCGACTGTGCGTCTTGGTGTGAATTCATGGGATTCTTTGGGTCAGTGGTTTTTCTCGGTGTTGCATGTTTACCCATCTTGCACTGTCATTTTGCGTGGAATCCATTTGGAATCCGACGCTCGTTCTGCCGCTGATCTCGCAGCTCTAAACCCGGCCCCGGAAATCCGGCTACTGCCTCTGCGATTCAAGTTCTTATCTATCCATCGCACCACTGCAAAATCAGCGAGGTTAATCAAGGTCCGATTGCTCGTTCAACAAAAACTTCTTATTCAAGCTCGTTCTAACCGGCGTATTCCATGCGCCCTGTTATGCATTACCAGAATTTCGCTTATTCCGGCGGATTAGAAAAATGGCGGCACCTGCAAACAAAAGACCGATTGCCAGCGAAATCCGCAGGGTGAAACGGTTCGCCCCTTCCTGATTGTCCCTCCCGACCGCTTCGTCTCCGGGCATACGATTCACAGGGCACCCCGATCCCATGGCTGATCCATTCCGATTATCGGAGCGAGATTGGGAATCTTCCCCAAACAACTCCATAGGAAAACCGATGGGCGATGGCGCGGATACATCCGGTCCCAAGCCTTGGGCTCCCCGCTCATCCCCTTTGAGCAACGCGTCGATGCCGCTGTGTCTCGTGTTTTACCCGACTATGAATTGGCCAGACCCCATTCCTCGTCCACAGCGGTGCCGCCCATCACCAGCGTGAAAAGGCAACCGTCCTGCCTTGGAAAGGCCTCGCCCGCGCGTTTCACCACGCAAGCCACAAAAGAAAACCACAAAGCCGAAAATTCACCCGATGCGCACAATTTACTTGCCTGGTGAATCATGCATCGCTAGTGAATCCAACGTGCTTTCCCTGAAGCGGCAATTTCTCGATCACTTGGCGGAGGTTACTGGCTCCGTCCCGGATCTTGTTGCCGCCAAGGTGGCTGGCCTGCCCCTGTTCTTGCGGGAGCGCTATCAATTCGCCCGCACCCGGCTTTTCGGCCAGAGCATCCTTTTGGCCTTGGAACAGGGAAACCCGGAATCCGCCACCCCCGGCGAATACGAAAAACACGCCGACACACTGCGCAGCCAGGCAGGCGAGCCCGTCGTGCTCGTCCTGCCCGCGCTGCCCGCTTACATCCGCAACCGCATGGTCCGCTGCGGGCTTCCGTTCATCGTCCCCGGCAGCCAGATCTTCCTGCCCACGGCCTTGATCGACCTGCGCGAGCGCTTCCGCCAGCCCACGCCCAAAGCCGGCAAACCCCTCACGCCAGCCGCCCAATGCGTGCTGCTCTATCACCTCCAGCGCCAGCCGCTGGAAAACATGCCCCTGCGGGAAATAGCCGAGAAGATCGGCTACTCGCCCGTCATGCTCACCAAGGTGAAGACCGAGCTGCTTGCAGCGGAGCTGTGCGAACCCAAGCGCATCGGCCGCTCCGTGGCGCTTCACTTCACCACGGAACGCCGCCAACTCTGGGACGCCGCCCGGCCATTGCTTTCCTCGCCAGTCGCGAAAACCATCTGGATCCAGGGAGAAAAGCCCGGACACCCCGCGCTTCAGGCGGGCCTCACCGCCCTCAGCCGCCGCACCATGATCGCGGATGACCGGCTACCCACCTTCGCGCTCTTGTCGGAAGTCTTTCAGGCCAATCTCGAACGCGGCATTTTCTGCGGTTGCCCCGGCCCGGAAGACGCGAATCTGAAAATGGAAGTGTGGGCCTACAATCCTCTCCTGTTCGCCGATAACGACGCCGTCGATCCGCTATCCCTCTTCCTCAGCTTGCACGACTTCCCGGACGAACGCGTCCAGCAGCAACTCGAACTCCTCATCAACGAATTCCCATGGTGAGAGGTCTCGAAATCTTCCGTGAACGCTTCCGGCGCTTTGAAGGCTCCTTCATCCTCATCGGCGGGGCTGCTTGCGACCAGTGGTTTGCCGACAACCGCCTCGAATTCCGCGCCACCAAGGATTTGGACATGGTCCTCGTCGTGGAAATTCTCGACCGGGACTTCGTCGCCGCCATGCGGGCCTTCATCGAGGAGGGCGCTTACGAGATCCGCCAGCGCAGCAGTGGCAGGCCCATCCTTTATCGCTTCGCAAAACCCGCCAGCGAGGACTTCCCCTTCATGCTAGAACTCTTCACCCGCAGCTCGGAGGAGGCAGAACTCGCCCCCGGACAGGGAATCATCCCGGTGGAAACCGCCTCCGGCCTCCAAAGCCTATCCGCCATCCTCCTGAATGACGCCTACTACGACCTCATTCGCACGCAGCATGAAACCCGTGATGGTCTCGGCTTTGCCAACGCCACCGCGTTGATCCCGCTCAAGGCCCATGCCTGGCTCGATCTCACCCGCCGCCGCACCGAGGGAGAACCCATCGACTCCAAGGACATCGACAAACACCGCAGCGATGTTTTCCGCCTCGCCGCCACCTTGCCCGAGGAACCCGGCCCAGTGCTGCCCGAGCCCATTCCCACCGACCTCACGGCATTCCTCCGAGCGTTTCCGGAAGACTCTCCGGAATGGCCGAAAATCCTCGCCTCTCTCGCCCCCATCTTCGGCAAAGTCCTGCGGGCCCCGGCCCTCCGCTCCGCCATCGCATCCTTCTTCCATCTTCCACCGTCCTGAGACATCCTCCCTCTTCCCAATCAAAAATCCAAAATCAACAATCGTCATTCGGCAATCTCTTCCTCTTCCCCGATCTCTCAACCGCATCCTCCGAGACATGAGCGAGAGGATGTCCGAGTGGATCGACACAAATCGTCCCGAGGAATTACCGGAATCCGTTCCGGTCCACGTCGCCCGCCGCGATGTCATCCGCACCCGTCCCTGCGTCGTTCTCAACCCGGCAGAATCAAAGCCAGTCCCGGGCATGCCGCACACCGCTCGTCTGAAGCTCGATATGCATCTGTTTTCTCAAGTGGATGATACGCCTGCCGACACTCACGCGGGATGGGCGGGCAAGCTGGTGACTCTGCTGCGCGGCAAAGCTGCGATTCAGGCCGATCTCGATTCGGACACCTTCGTCTTGCACGACTTGATAGAACGGGAAAGCGCTACCACCCCCGATGAATCCCGAGGCCGGGAAACCGTGTTGTCTTATGAAGCGGTCGTATCCGCAATCTGATGCGGTTGACACCAACCCCGCGGTCAAATGGCCGCAACCTTCCTTGGCACCACCGGCAACTGGGGCATTCCTTAGGACGAGACCGGCATCATCATCACCGACCTTTCGTTCGACTACTCCAACCAGGAGAATGAAGCGGTCCCGCAAAACGGAGCCAGTGTGTAAGCTATGGAACTGAGGGGTCCGGGGTGGTAGAAACCACCACCGAACCAATGAAAAGAAAGAGAAGAACACACAGTGCCGAGTTCAAGGCCCGCGTGGCCCTGGAAGGC
>JBGSUP010000113.1:0-5238 GCA_041753485.1 Akkermansiaceae bacterium | reverse complement strand
CCGCTGGAACTCCGGCCGGAAGACTCGGGCACGGCCGCCTTTCCCATCACTTGGAAAGCAGCAAGCGGGGCCGAGGTTGTTCTCAGCGGCGGTAGGACGATTCCCAGCACCTGGACCGACGGCGGCGGTGGCATCTGGTTCACCGACCTCAGCGGGATCGGCCTCGGGCCGGGCCAATGGAACTTCCGCCAGTTGTTCGTGGATGGCAGCCGGGCCACCCGCGCCCGTTTTCCTAACAAGAGCGAGCCGAATCCCTTCCTCTACGCGACTGGCGGCGGCTTTGACCATGCGATCATCAATCCGGCTCTGGTCAAAGCCAGTTGGGGCACGGCCGCCGATGCCCAGATCAACGTCGTCCCGCAATCGAGGTTCTTCAATCAATGGAACACCGTCACTGCGGTCGACACCGGCACTGGCCGCATCGACATCGCCGACAGTGAGCGTCACCGCCTGATCAACAGCGGCAGTTGGTTCTGGATCGAGGGCGTGCAGGCGGAACTCGACGAGCCCGGCGAGTGGTTTCTCGACACCGGAAGCGGACGCTTGTCCTACATCCCTCAGCCCGGCGTGGATCCGAACACACAGACGATCATCGCGCCGTTCCTGAACCGCATCGTCAACGCGAAGGGCGACGTCGATGCCGACACCCATGTCGCACATGTCCACTTCGACGGGCTGAAATTCCGCCACACCACCTTCACGCTCGGCCAGATCGAGGCGCGCGTCCACACCGACACCGCGATCATGTTCGAGAACACCCACGACAGCTCGGTGAGAAACTGTCATTTCGACAACATCGGCGGTTATGCCTTGTGGCTGCACCTCGACAGCCAGCGCAATGGGTTCGACCGCAACACGGTGGAATACTCCGGTGGCGGTGGCGTGCTTCTAACGGGATCGCGCTTCGCCTACATGGACGACAGCAAGATCTACACACCGGGCGAAGCCGCGGCCAAGGTCGCGCCGATCCTCAACCGCATCACGCGCAACACCGTCGAGCATTGCGGCAAGATCCGCTACTACGGCGGCGGCGTGCACTTGGACTCCCGCCCGTTCAGCATGACGATGGCCCCGGGCAATTACATCGCCCACAACCTGTTCAACGACCTCTCGCGCAATGGCGTCTTCGCCTTCCGCAACCAAGGCGGCAACGTGATTGAATACAACCACATCCACAACGCGATGCAGACCACCATCGACGGCGCGGCGGTTCATCTCGCGACCATGAACACCCTGAACGCGCCGAACCACATCCTCAACAACTGGCTCTATGACATCTTTGGTTTCAATCAGAACGCCAACGGCATCCCGAACCGAACCCTCGCCAACGGCGTCTTTCTCGATTGGGACACCAGCAACACCACGGTCAAAGACAACTGGATTTACAATACGGTGGGCGGCGCGGTGAAAGTGATCTTCGGCGGCAACCGGAATGTGTTCCAATCCAACAACCCATCGTCGTCCACCGTCATCACACCACCCTTCGTGGATGAAGTCGGCCCGGACGGCACCGCCACCAACGGCATCGACCTGGAGACCAACCAACTCACCGGAAGCATCATCTCGTATCAGGACACCCCGTATTTTTCCAAGACGGGCACATGGACCGAGGAGACCGCCGTCGGCATCGTCAACCTGTTTGAATTCAAGTTCCTGACCGCCACCGCGGCGGAACCATCCGAGGCGACCTTCACGCTGCCGATTCCCGAAGACGGCAACTATCAGATCTCGCTGCTCTACTATCGCGGCACCGACCGCGCCTCCAACGTCCCGATCGCCATCGACCACGCCGACGGCATCGCCAACCTCGCCTGGAACATGAGACAGGGGTCCAATTACGGCTTCGCGGTTCCCGTGGGCACCTATCGCTTTGTGGCATCGGAAACGAACACTGTCACGCTCTCCAGCACCGGAACGGACGGCAAGGTCATCGCCGACTCGGTGGGTTTCGTGAAAATTGAAGACAACGAGCCCCCGGTGGCAACGAACGTGCAGATCAGCGGCAGCGGGGTGTTCGGCGGCATTCTGACTGGCACTTATACCTACAGCGATGCCAACAACGACCTTGAAGCCGGCAGCGGCTATCAGTGGTATCGCAGCGACGATGCCGTCTTTGATGCGGGTGACTCCGCGATTTCCGGCGCCATCGGCCGCAACCATACGGTCCAGGCGGCGGACCTCGGCAAGTTTCTCTTTTTCGAGGTCACACCGGTGGCGTTCACTGGATACACCCCCGGTGCGCCAGTTCGCAGCGATCCGGGATTCCCGATCGCGTTCAACAGTCCGCCGACCGTCACGCAAGTGGCCATTGCCGCACCGATGGCCGAAGTGGGCACGCCGCTCACCGCGGCTTATACGTATGGAGACGCCGAGGGAGATGCCGAGGGTGCCAGCATCCTTCGCTGGTATCGCAGCGACGACGCGCTGCTCGACGCTGGCGACACGGTCGTGGCCGGAGCGGTTGAGGTGACACCGGTCTCGGTCAAGACATCCACTTCCTTCACCGCGCAGCGGCTTGCGAGCAATCTGTTCAATGCCACCGGAATGAATGCCTCGGAAACGGAACTTTACAACCTCAACGGCTCCCTAGCGGGTGAACCGACCAGTGCCGACGGCATTTCCTGGGTCACAGCGAGCGGATCGGAGAACACGCTGCTGGCGGATCGCAAGGTGTGGTTCGTGGCGGACCTTGGTGCCAGCCACCCCCTCAACAGTATGCGGGTTTGGAATTTCCAGTGGGCACTCAACGGCGGCGACCTCAGCGACCGCGGGATTTCGCAGTTCGATTGTTATGTGCGAGACAGCGCCGCCGACACCGATGACGGCACGTCCGGTGGGACCCCAATCAACCTTCAGCTTTCGGCCGCGGCTTTCGCCCCCGGCAGCTCCAATCCTTGGCAGGCCGCCCTTGTCGATCAACCCCTCGCACGGGCACCCAATGACGACACCTACGCCGGGCAGGGTTTTCCGCTTGCCGGTCAAACCGCACGTTTCCTCGCCATCGTCGCCGACAGCTACCACGGCGGCAATGGCGTCGCCCTCGGCAAGGTGCGGATCGAAGCCGGTCAAAGCACGTTGAACTACACGCCGGTGGCGGCGGACGATGACAAGTATCTGATCTTTCAAGTGACTCCGGTGGCCACCGGCGGCATTCCGCGCGGCAGTGCGGTCGCCAGCGCGGGGCTGTTAGTCGGCGCGCCTGCTCAGAGCGGTTTCATCCGCAAGATCAGCCAAGGCACTCCGCAACGGGTCGTGCTCTATGGAACCAGTCTAACCGCCACCGGAGCCTGGGTTTCCCATTTACAAACCGCCGTGGAGGAAACCTATCCGGGCATGGTCACCTGGATCAACAGCGGTGGTTCTGGAAATGCCTCGGACTGGGGCCTTGCGAATCTCCAGACGAAGGTGATCGATCAGAATCCGGACACGGTGTTCATCGAGTTTTCAATGAACGACGCCGCCACCATTCTCAACGTTTCGCGCGCCCAGGCACTCGCCAATCTAACCAGTATGGTGAACGGCATCAAGGCGGCCAACCCTAATTGCGAAATCATCCTACAGATCATGAATCCGGTGGACCGCAGGGAAACGGACACCTACAGCCCGCGGCCTGACCTGGCGCTCTATCAGCAGGATTACCGCGACTTTGCGGCAAGCAACGGACTGCAGTGCATCGATCACATGCCCGCGTTCATGGCCTTGCTCGACGAGGGCTCGGACGCCTATCGGGTCTTTGTTCCTGATGGAGTGCATCCAAGCGTTGATGGATTCGCCCGATACCTGACTCCCACGCTGTTCCATGCCATCGGTCTCGATGCCGAGCTTCTGCCAGTGCCAAGCCTGGTGATCGACAATACCGACCCGGCCCCGGCGATCGTCTTCAACGGTGATTGGACTTCGAGCGCGACCACTCCGGGCTTCATCGGTGTGGACTACCGGCACAATGGAAACACGGGGCAGGGGAGCAAGTCCGCCGTATTCACACCCAACATCGCGAGTGCCGGCACTTATCCCGTTTTCCTGCGCTGGACCTCTGCGGCAAACCGCGCCTCCAACGTTCCCGTCACGGTGAACTACAACGGGGGCTCCCAGACGATCACCGTCAACCAAAGAAACAGTGGTGGAATCTGGTTCAAACTGGGATCCTTTCCATTCGCCGCCGGAACCGACGGAACGGTGACCATCGGCACCACCGCGACCGACGGCGTCGTGATTGTCGATGCCCTCGGAGTGGGCTTGAATCCACCGGTGCCCGCCATCCGTCTGCGCATGGACAACGGCAGAGCTGCGGAGCCTTCGACGCCCGAAGGTTCCGCCCGCGCCAGTGCGCTGATCGCCTGGCGCAGCGGCCCGACCACCGAGGCTGTTGATTTGCCGCTCGACTTCAATGGAGGCAGCGCAGCGGGCGGCGTCGATTACGCGGCGCTACCGGCTAGCATCACCATTCCCGCCGGAAAAACGACGGCAACCGTGAACCTGCTCCCCTTGCACGACCTGCTGACGGAAGGCGATGAGACCTTCAAAGCGTCGCTCGCGCCGGTTGCCGGATACGCGATGGAATATCCCAACAAGGCCAGCATCGTGATTGAGGACCGTGTGTCAGGCGGCGCGAACAGCGCGCCTGTGGCTTCGGATGTGGCGATCACCGGCACTGCGGCGGTTGGCCAGACCTTGCAGGGAAGTTATGCCTACTCTGATACGGAAGGAGATGCGGAGAGCGGCACGACCTTCCGTTGGTTGCGCAGCAATGATGGCACGCTTGACAGTGGTGACATTCCTGTCGGAACCGCATCGAGTTATGTCGTGCGGGCGGCGGATGTCGGAAACAGACTATTCTACGAGGTCACGCCGGGAGCCGCAAGCGGCACGCCCACCGGCAGCCCTGCCGCCAGTCCGGGCGTTTTCGTCCCCAACCTGACTCCGACAGGTCAAAGTCTCCTGATCGAGGAGTCCTTCGGCGGCTCTGGAGCGGGTCTGGATGGAAAACCCGCCGATGTATTCGACTCTGCCATCACCCTTGCCAGCGGCTCCGCCACGTGGATTGCCGCCAGCGACTTCAAACAAAACGGCACGGTAGTCAGCAATGCGAACAAGAGCTCGGCCTACCTCGATCTTGGCAATTACATCAACGCCGCCAAGGGAACCGCCGCCGGGAAGTTCATGCTAACAGCCACTCTTTCTCAAACCGCTTCCGCAAGCTCCAATTGGCTCTCTATTGGCTTCGCGGCCGAGAACGCG
>JBGSUP010000112.1:0-5355 GCA_041753485.1 Akkermansiaceae bacterium | reverse complement strand
GAGCCAGTGTAAGCCTCGCAGCCAAGGCCGCTTTCATCGACTGTAGAAATTTCTTCACAGTTAATATAGACCGTGAAACAATCGGGACAGTCGATCTCCATGTGCGCGGTTGAAACCTTTGAACCGCTAAGCATCATTGTGTAAGGTATATCAGGCTTCAGCTTCACTTTTCCATCCGGCGAAGGCGTGTAGGTTCCACAACCTTGACCGGTTACAGGGCCGATGGTTTTATCGTGAAACTGAACGGTGAAAGTTCCATCCGCGCACATGGCTCCACGGAACGTGACCTCCACCTGTCCGTCGCAAGTGGTGCATTGGGCGACAACTTCTCCGGTGAAGAGTAATGCTCCAAGAAAAGGCAGGCAAATAGTTGAAAGGCGCATGGATCAGAAGGGACTAAGATTGAAAACATCGAGCTGGCGGGCGGAAGCGTCGGCAACCGGATCGGCAAGAGCCGGATCTCGTCCGGCAAGATATTCCTCCGAGTTGTTCATTCCGTCGAAGTCATCATCACCTGCGGCGGAGTTAATCAGAGGTAACGAACCGAGCAGAACTTCAAGACCGTCCGGGATCAAATCGCCGTCCGTGTCCCAATCGAAAGGAAGCGTGCCTTCGGAAAACACCTCGCTCCAGTTGGAAAGACCGTCGCTATCGAAATCAGCGTCTTTCGCCTGTTGGAGCGTTGTCACCGAAGGATCATCGTGACGGTGTAGCCGGACGAAAAGTTTGTCCGGGCTGGAATCCATGAAGAATTCATGCCCGCCGGTTCCGAAAGCCATGTAGGGCGCGTAATGCCAGGTCACTAGATCATGCGACCACTGATAGAAATAGGTGCGTTGTTCCACGCCAGGCCACTCGGATTTCCATGTCCCGCCAGTCCAAGGAACAAAAGTCATTTGCTCATCGAGAGCATCGGCATTGGAAATGACGCCGGGAACCGTCAGGACAAGGACGGCGATTGAAAGTTTGAGCGATGGTTTCATAATCTGCTATCGATGGGCTTTATTTGCTTTGCGACGGATCGCGCTCCCAGAACTTGATGACGATATCCTCCGGTTTCGGCGGGTTCGCCAGCAGGTAGGCTTTGCGCTCGGCGCGGGCTTTTTCGCGCGCGTGATAGGCCTCCTCCATTTTCACGCCTTCCTTGCGGTAGAGGTCATGAATTTGCTCCAAAGTGTCCATCGCCGGACTCTTCGCGTCGCCTTCGACCACGACAAAGGAAGGGCCGCCATCGGCGAGGTCTGTCATTTCTGGAATTTCGGGGATTTCCGGCCCTTTATATTCGATACCCCGCGCTTCGGCTATTTCCTTCCAGCGGCGGGTGTCGATGCCGCCGATTCCCATCAGCAGGCCGAAATCGTAGAGCGTGCCGTCTACCGCATCCTTCACCCGATAGGTGGAGAATCCGCTGAAGTGGTGAAAATCAAGATTGCTCCATGCGGTGATCGAATCGCCGACGCGCCCGTTCGGATAAATCCGCAGAAGCGTTCGGTTGTGGTCATACACCGTCGCGGACAGGAAAACCAGTTCTGTGCCGCGATACTTTTCGGCTAATTCCGCCAATCTGGCGACCACGGCGGGATCGTCGGGAGGCAGCGCGGGAAGCGGTGGAGGTGGATCAGGAAGATTCGGATCTTCGACAATTTGCACCGTCACGTTGATGGTTCCGGTGATCGGCGGGAGGTCGGGCATTTCCGGCGCTTCCGTCACATCCATGCGCTTCGTGCGGGAACTCAGGACATTGAAGTCGATGGGCTCTGGTTTCGGGGCCGGCGCGGACGGCGTTCCGTCAGTGATCGGTCCGGGAATCTCAACGTCCCATTTCGCGGCGATTTCCTCGCCGCGCAGAGACATCAACCCGCCCAGCAAGGCGAGGGACATAGATAACGATTTCATAGATAGCGGTAGTCTGGTTACAATTCAGCGGATGTCGATTCAGTTCGGAAAGAAGATTGCGGCGATTTCGACACGCGGCGGCGGGGTCTTTTCTAGGGGAAATCAGGTTGCGCGGCGACAGTAAGGACTGTTGCCGCAGCGGAAAATGGGCGGAAGCAGAACGCGAAACCCGGAGTCGTAAATTTTCATGGCAAAAGGTGAAGTGAAAAGCGGCAAGAACTGTCCTGCCAACATGAAATCAAATATCCTGCCTCCATTTTGGGAGCAAGGAAATTTTCCCCATCATGGAATCACTTGTTTCCCCAATCCATCCATTCCGTGCAGGGCTGGCTTATCGCCAAGCGCATTGCCGAGTTGCGCGGCCAAAAAGGCCTTACGCAACGCGACTTGGCTCGTTTGCTCGCGAGGGAACACGGGCTGGTCAGCAGAATTGAAACCTGCGAGCGAAGAGTAGAGCTGGTAGAACTCATTCAAATTCTCACTGCGATTGGTTGTGACGTGGAACTTGAAATCGGCCGTTTGGTGACGGATTTGCTGAAAATCGCCCCTGATGAACCCGACTCCCCGAAAGAACATCGAAAAGCAGGTGGACGTTGAGTCGAAGGCTTCGAAAAAAGTCTGATTTTGACAGGGTAAAGGACTTTCCCCACGCGGCTACTGCGTGCGCCGCTCCCCATTCTACCGGGGAAGCTTCCCCGAACCCCTCGCCACCGCGCCACGCAGATCATGGCCTGTGAACGCCTCTCGTTCCTCGGTCGCTCCCATCCATGAACTACTTTGGCCTACCGCGTATTCGTGCGACTCACGCCAGACCATTCCTGCGGCGCTTGCCCTGCACTTCCGGCGACAAGTCGCCCCGTTACGGGACTGCGCGTCCTCGGAAGCGTCTGACGTGAGGCGTTGTTTTTTTCGGGAGAAAAGGCGTTCCCACCATGGGAACGCCTTTCCAGTTACGCATGCAATCACGTCAATGCGCCAATTCAGCCTCAACATCCGCTAACCGCTGTCAAGACGGCGGCGCGGCCCCGGCATTAAAAGCCGGGAGCCTGTGAATCCGTTGCCGGTTCTCCCGCAAGAAGGTGATTTCCAGTAAAGCAGGTCCGCCGTCTCCGTCAATTTCCTGCCCGCGCCATCGCCGCAATGCGCCGACCGTGTTGTCTTTGACTGAGCCTCCTTTTGACCCGCTTCCGCCTCCTTGCAATCCCACGCGGGAGACAACGACAAAGGAGATTCATATGACGCTTGAAGACCTACGCGCCCACGCCGCAGCGCTTTTCCCCCTCGCCGTTACGCAGGCCCTTGAAGATCCGGTCGCTCCTAACGAAGACCTTGAACGGCTGAACGATCTTTGCTGGCGCAATTTCGAAACCCTTGGCTACCGCTGCATGGCTGATTGCTTCACCGCGATTGTTCCAAAATCCGAAGGCAGGCTGGCCCTGACATCTTGGACAACCACCAAAATGAAAATCATGTCCTGGACGATCCAACTACGCCTTCGCGCCTTTCATATCGGCTTGGACTTCGCCCACTTAGAAATCGAGCATAACGGACCTCTGCCCGGAATTACTGAAACCGGTTACCTCTCGAAATTCGTTCCGCTAGGGACCTTGGCCGGAGTTGATCCTGACGAGTATTTTCGCAAACTACTTACCGAACAATTGCCTGAACACTCACAACTGAGTCTCTTCTAACATTCTCAAGAAACGCTAGGGGAAAAGACTTTCCCCTGGCGGCTACTGCGTGCGCCGCTCCCCATTCTACCGGGGAAGCTTCCCCGAACCCCTCGCCACCGCGCCACGCAGATCATGGCCGTGATCGCCTCTCGTTCCTCGGTCGCTCCCATCCATGAACTGCTTTGGCCTGCCGCGTATTCGTGCGGCTCATGCCAGACCATTCCTCCGGCGCTTGCCCTGCGCTCCCGGCGGGGAATACCGCCCCGCTACGGGACTGCGCGTCCTCGGAAGCGTCTGGCATGAGCGGGGGCTTTTAACAGACGAACCGGTCTGGACTAACCGGTTTGTTTCAAGGGGCGCCGCCCCTCCGCAGCCGTCAAGGGTATCCCCAAGTTTCGGTCGCTGCACTCCCTGCAACCCGGGTGATCCCCCTCCCTTGACGTTGCACACCCCGCTCTCGCCGAGGGGCAAGGTTTCATGCGCGGGCAGCATGATCCCGTTGCGATCAAATCAGAGAAAGACACATGACATGAAAACCAAGTCCAAACCAACCATCCCGACCGTCGATATTTACGAGCGCGTTACCGACCGCATCATTGAACTGCTAGAACAGGGGGTGAAGCCGTGGGAGCCGTCGCACTTCGCGAAAGTCGGCTTTCCCCGGAACTTTCACAGCGGCCAAGCCTACAGAGGAATCAACGTGTTTTTGCTGGGAATGCAGCGTTACGCGTCCCCGTGGTGGCTGACATTCATTCAGGCCAAGGAACTTGGCGGGACCGTCAAGAAGGGCGAGAAAGGCTCTCTGGTCATCAAATACGGCCAGTATGCCAAGAAGGACGACGAGCAGAGCAGCGACGAGGAAGCGGCCCGCCGTGGATACCTGAAAGGCTACACGGTGTTTAACGCCTGCCAGATCGAAGGCATCGAATTTCCTCAACCGCCCATGCCCGAACCGTTGCCGGAATCGGAACAGTGCGACCTTGCCCGCAGGATCGTTGAAGCAATGCCCAACCCGCCGACAATGCACGAAGGGAGATATTCCCGCGCGTTCTATCGTCCTGCTTCTGACTCAGTGGACATGCCTGCCCGGACCTGTTTTAAGAGCGAGCCGTCATTCTACAAAACCCTTTTCCATGAATTGACCCACGCGACCGGCCACGCTTCGCGCCTTGCCCGCAAATCGCTGATGGAATCGAAGAGGATTGAAGCCGTCGGAGAAGCGAAGAAACTCTATTCCCAAGAGGAACTGGTTGCCGAAATGGGCGCGGCGTTTCTGGCAGCCCATGCGGAAATTCTGGAACCCGACGCGATGACCGACTCCGCCGCCTATCTGAATAGCTGGCTTTCGGTTCTCAAGACGACGGAGAACCGCCGCTGGATCGTCTGGGCCGGATCGCAGGCGCAACGCGCGGCGGATTACGTCTTGGGGGCTTGATGCGGCAAACGTGCCTCCTCCGCGAGGAGGAGGCACGATGGTCGTCGGGGCCGATCAGCCAAACCAAACCTTCGAAATCAGGCCATCCTGACCGAGGACGATATTCACCCGGTCCGCGATATAATCGTCAGTAATGACATCGCCTTCGCTATAAACCCGCAGCGGACGGCCCACGAGATCACAATGGTCTTTTACGGATTTGAAGTCGCCGCCGTGAAGCGGTCCCGCAAAACGGAGCCAGTGTGTAAGCTATGGAACTGAGGGGTCCGGGGTGGTAGAAACCACCACCGAACCAATGAAAAGAAAGAGAAGAACACACAGTGCCGAGTTCAAGGCCCGCGTGGCCCTGGA
>JBGSUP010000111.1:0-6382 GCA_041753485.1 Akkermansiaceae bacterium | reverse complement strand
GCGTGCCGGCACCGTGATGGTGGCTTGGCCGGAGGAATTGACCGTGACCCCGTTCGGTTGGTTGCCGGTGTAGTCCTTGAGCACGGTGAACGGCGGAAACGCGGTCTGCACGGTGCGGGTTTGGTCGGAACCGCTGTCGTTCAGGGCCACGAGCAGCAGTCCCTCGCCTTGGTCGGGACTGGAGTTTCCATTGAGATCCTGATAGCGCTCGTGGGCGAAGAAGTCATTCTCGGGCACCCGGTTCCACTCGCGGCCGCGGGCGAACTGGTTGTGGATGTAAACAAGGTTGGGAACGATGTTATTGTAATCCCCGAGTGCGTTGCCGGTGCCGGGAAGCACCCAGGTGCGGCCGGAATTGCGGTCGTCCCACGAGATGTTGTTGCCTGAGAAATAAACCACCGGCACGCCGGTTTTGGTGAGCAGCCAGGCATAAGCGAGTTCCAGTTTGCCAGGACCTTCCTGGTCGTGGCTCTGGACGAAAGCGACGCCCTCGGTGGGGTCCAGAGCCACGCCGAGTGAGGCGAGCACGCCGAGGTTTCCATCGGAAAATGCGGAGCCAACGAGCGATTGTTTGGCCGGGAAATCAAGATAACGCATCCGGTTGTCGCCGTTGCGCCAGTAGTCGAAGGTGGCGGAGGAACCGGTGAAGATTTCATTGAACATCAGCATGTCCTTGCGGCGGACTTCGTTGCGGTAGAGATCCGGCACTGCGGCATCATGGGTATTGCCGCGGCGCTGGTCGAAATTCCACTGCGCCTCGTGCAGGAAGGTGCCGGTCTGGCCGCGTGAGCCATAAAACTCGCGCACCACGTGTTTTCCCGCATCCAGGCGGAAGCCGTCGTAGTCCATCGCATTCCCGAGCCAATGGACCCAGCGGTTGAGCATCTGGCGAACGTTTTCGCTGGGCAACGGGTCGCCCGGATTCTGGAAGGGATACTTGTCGTATTGGCCGGGGTGGCGGATGAAGGGCGAGGGCTCGGCGGCATAGTTCGGCGGGCCGGTGGTGAAGCGGCCGTCGGGTTCGGTGACGATGTCGATGAGCGAGACGAGTTCCTCCTTGAAAGTGCCGCCATAGCCGTTGGCGATATCATCATAGGCCGACATCCGCGCCGCGCGCCGGAACCCGCCGGGCTGGCCGCCATCCAGCCAGACGTGGAAGTCGTTGGGCTTCATGCCAGGGTATTCGAGGAAATTCGGACCGTTTCCGTTGTGGTTGAACACGATGTCCGGATAGACCTTCACATCCGAAAAATGCAGATGGTCCACCATCTGTCGGAGCTCGCCGCGGTCGCCGTAGCGGGTTTCCACGGTGCCGCGCTGCGGGATGTCACCGAGGTCGAAGCGGTCGTAAAGCGAATAGCCGACGTTGGCCCACTTGTTGTTGCCGGCCACCGGCGACTTGCAGGGCGATGGAATCCAAAGTCCGTCGTAGCCAATTTCGGCGATTTCGGGGGTGCGGCGGTGGATTTCATCCCATTCCGCTTCGAAGTATTGGAGAATGACTTCGGATGACGCGAGGGATGAAAGCAGTGCGAGAAGAGCGAGCGGGCGCATGGGTTTTGTGGGAAGGGATCACGATCCAGAGACCGGATTCCGGAGTGGTGAGTCAGGGGACGAGCAGCACGCGGAAGAATTTAATAGGTTCTTCCGTGGGATTGATCGGCACGGTGGCGGAGCAGGAAAGCTGGGTGCCGGAGGCGGTGACGGTCTTCAGGTTCTGCCATGAGTTGGGGATCATGCTGGTGCTGCCTTGAACCGTGTAGGATCGGCCGGGGAAGGCGTTCCAGGTGAGCGAAAAGGTGTTCTCATTCCGCTGGTGGGAGGTGATCACAAAGCTGCCGCCCGTTTCGAGGCGGTCATAGGTGCCGTTCGCATCCTCGTCGCGCAGCGCCTCAAGCGGAATCAGCAGCAGTTCCTCGGGATCGACATTGCCGTTGTCCACGGCCATCGCCGGTGCCTGTGCGCCGAGCAACCCCGCGTCGCGGGTCTGATAGGCGAGCGCTGCGAGATAGAGGTTGGCGGGCGGACTGCCGAAGGCCTCGGCCACATCGAGGGTGCCCTCCATGCGCTGGCCGGCGGCACGCGCCGTTTGCGTGGTCGCCCCCGCGGCATTGAACCAGCCGAGGTAGTCATTGGAGCTTTCGGCGGCGAGATAGGGAGCGCCGGGTGGCACGGCGATCTGACCGGCCTTGCCCCATGGAGCCACGGTGGCGGTGCTGACAAGCGCGGATTCGGATACCATGATGAAGTGATCGTTTCCGAATTCAATTCCCGGTGCCCAAGTGCTGACGTAGAGGATATTTCCGCGCAGCGCGGCATGAATCACCATGCCGGGGCTGGAAAGTTGATAGCCCGGGAAGTCGGCGATGCCATCCATGACGAAGGGAATCGGCTCGGCAACCGGTGGAGGCGCGGCAGACGTGGTGATTTCCACAAACCCGTCAGCCAGAGTCGTTCCTGCGGCGTTGCGGGAGGCGACCGTGTAGAAATACGTGGTGGCAGGCACACGGCCGGAGTCATTCCACGTCAGACTGGCGGTGGTGCCGATTTCCTCGCCATTGCGATAGACGATGTAATCCACGCCGCCGATGGCCGCGAACCAGGAGAATTGGATGTTCGTGTCGCTGGTGGCAATGGCGGCAAGTCCGGTGGGTGCGGCCGGAGGATCGCCAAGACCATCCGTGGTGACGTTGGCGGCGGCGGTCGGCGCGGAGTCACCGGAGGCATTGCGGGCGGACACAGTGTAGGCATAGGGAGTCGCGGGCAGCAGATTCTGATCATCCCACGAATTGGCACCGGTGTTGCCGACCTGCACACCATTGCGGAAGACGAGATAGGAATCCGTATCAGGCGTCACATTCCAGGTGAGTGAAACGCTGGTCGGACCGGTGACGCTGGCCACGAGGTTGGCCGGGGTTTCAGGCGGGGTGCCGCCACCCGAGGCGCTGACCGCGAAGTGCCAGTCCTGGCCGCTGTTGTTGTCCCAGGTGCCGCTGCCAACTTCCGGAGCGGAGGTGAAAACGGCATCGAGCACGGTCGTGCCCGGCCACGCACTGATGGTGTGGGTCCACTTGCCATCGCTGAGGGTCATCGCCGGGCGTGGCGTGATGCGGTTCTGCCAGCCGTTGCGACCGCAGTGGAGATAGACTTGTGACGCCCCGGCGAGGTTCCGACCGGCGGGATTGTAGGTGATGGTGATCGATTGCGCATCGGTCGGCTCCTCCGGGGAGATCGAAACGACGGGATCGGGATCGGTTCCACCACCGCCCTGGCCGTTGTCGTCGGCAACAAAAACATGCTGGATTTCCGACTTGTGGACGTTGCCGCGCAGGTCGGTGGCCTCGATATAATAATCGAGCAGTTTGGCGCGGAAATCAGCGACATTGGAATCGCTGATTTTCGCGAAATAGTAATCGGCGACTTCGTTGGTGGGCAGGAAGTAGTCGATCTGCGAGTTGGCGGCTGCGGTGTTGAGCGCCTGGCGGGTCTTCGGCAGTTCGCGCCGGGTCATCGGGATGGAGATCCAGGTGCCGACTTCCGGGCCACCGGCATAGGTTTCGTTCTGGTTGGAGGCGAGCGGATTGGTGCCATCGGCATCGACGCGAACCTTGGCGACCACGCCGTTTTCAGGAATTCCGGAAAGATCATAGGCATGCGTCCACAGATAAAACTCGGACGGCATCTTCTTCAGGTAGCGGGTGTCGCCGCCCGGGATGCTGTTGAACCAGCCGAAGGTGTAGCCGCCGGGATTGTAGGGGAAGCGCTGGGGTTTGAGCACGGTGGGCGCGGTGCGGTCATTGGCGCGGCGGGCACCGGTCATCCACGGCTGGAGTTTTTCCACCGCGCGGCGGGTGGCGAGGCCGGGTTTCACTTCGTCATCATTACCGAGGCCACCATAGTAGTTGAAGCCCGAGTCAAGCCCATGGAGGAAGATATGCCATGCAAGTTCGACATCGTTGGGATTGCTCCAGTTGCCGTTCCAATCGTAAGGTGCCTGGACTTTCCATGGCTGCACCGAACCGCCCTCGTCCTTGAGGATCTGTTCGGCGGTTTCGCACCAGTTGGCACCGGCCATCAGCGGGGCATAACTGTAGAACTTGAGGGCGAAACCCGGAGTCTCCATGTCCACGATGGTGCCGGGGTAGCGGTTGGTGGCACCGATGGCCGCATTGGCCACCGGCGGCTCGATCCACTTGAGGAAATAGGGCGAGCCATAGCAGGATTCCGGAAAGATCCAGGCTCCATCCTCAATGTGGGCGTATGGAGCGGCCTCGCCGTGGGCGTTGACGAAATCCTGCGGCGTACTGCGGCGGTAGCCGGCATTGTGGGAATCATTGAAGAACTGCGGCGTGGCCTCGAACCACGAACTTGATCCCCCGCCCCAGGCGTTGTCACCGTCAGTGGCGGGCATCACCATCACCGGGCGGGCCGGATCGCCGGCGAAAGGCGAGATGAACTGCTGGATCTTGCCGATGCCCTGGTTGGCATAACCGTATTGATAACTCAGCACATCGTCGGAAGGCACCGCCAGCATGGATTTTTCCACGCCGGTCTCCGGGTTGACGTATTTCACCCTGTGGAGTTGGTAGGCCATCGGGGAGACATTCCAAGCGGCGATTCCGGGCTGTGGATTGCCATACCACCAGCCGTCGGAGATTTCCGGGCCGATCTGGTCCGCCTTGTTCGGCGGGCTGGAGTTGATGCCGAAGCTGGCTTCCGGGTTCGCCTTGGTGTTGTAGCTGGGTGACGTCCGGCTGATGTGGTGGCTGGGCACGATCACCCATTGGTAGCCTTCATCGACAAGCACATCGACGATATGCCGCGAGTAGCCCATTTCGGTCGGGAAAAATCCCTTCGAGTGGTCTGATAGATCAAAATTTCCGCCCCAGGCCTTCCAGTAGGCCTGCTTGAAAGTCTGGATTTCCTTGCGCAGGACCGATTTCGGCAGCAGCGGCGCGAGCGAGTGGTGATAGGTGAAGCCGACAAGGTCCATGCGGCGCGAGTCGCCGGGAGTTCGCCAATTGCGCGACTCGCGGTAGCCGTTCCACCAGCCGGAGCCGTAGCCGAGTTGGTTGGCCGAGCCGAGCTGGCGCACGCCATCCATCAGCGAGCCCGAGTAACTCAGGGCGAAGCCCGCCTCGGTGGCGGTGATGCCCGCAAGTGAGTTGCGCGGCCCGCTCTGGTAGGAACTGACGCGGTCCTGAACGCCGAAGATTTCCGTCAGGTTGTTTTCCGGATGGAAGGTGGAACTGAGTCCGCCATAGTTCTGGGACGGCTTGAGAATGATCGAATCCCAGGCGTATTGGACGCGCTGGGTCTGGGCACCGTTGCTGTTCCACTCCGGCCAGTAGGTCGGCTGGTGGTTGTGCCAGAAACGGGAAACGTAGACCTTGTCGTTGGCAGCTGCGGGAAAAACAGTGGCGATGAATGCGAGACCTGCGGAAAAACACAACGGCAGGCGGCCGGAAAATCGAACGGGGATCATGAAGTCAGGGTTTTACACTCTCCGAATGTCCAACAATCTGGCTCCGTTTAGAAAATCCGCAATCCGAAGAAGTCCCTCGCAATCTTCAATCCGAGCTGCTGCGGATGTGCAGGGATTTCACGGCGAGCGCCGCTCCGGCAGAGGCGCCGAGACGGATTTCGTCGAAGCGGGTGCCCACCGGGAGTTTGCCGGAGCAGAACGGGACCCCCAGCGGCACTCCGCCGTCGTGGAGAGTGACGCCGCCACTGCGATAGTCATAACGCAAGGTCACCGTGCGCGGTCCAATAAGCGGCCGCTCCGGCACAATCACCGGGATTCTCTGTTTCACATCGAGCGACCAGGTGGCCTTGGAGCCGAAGGAATCGCCGACAAACAAGACCTCGACACCCTTGTTGAAGAAACTCATGCCCGCCCACCCATCGGTATGAAACTCGCCATCCGCAGCCTTACCCACCTCAAGCGTCGCCAACAGCACCGTGGCATCCACCTCGGGATTCTGCGGCGGCAGGCGCAAGTAGGCCGCGTAATTCACCCCTTCGATGCGCTGTTCGGTAATCGATGGATTGCCATATTCAATACGCCATTGATCCCTGATAAAACGACCCGACACCAGCGACGAGAAGCGACCGAGGCGGGACGCAAAACTTCTGCCATCCGAGGGTGCGACCACGATCGGACCGCTCGCTTGGATCCGGGCGACATCGCCTGCGGTGAGCGTGACGGTCTCACCGCCTGCTTGCGAGACCACGCGCACTTGACCCGATATGACGTGGACTTCGTCGGGCTGCTCCGGAGAAGTCTCCATGCCGAATTCCGTGCCTGAGTCCACCGCAGTGAGCTTCGGCGTGGTCACCGTCAATCCGCCGCCATTCCCGCCAAGAAGAAAATACCCCGCGC
>JBGSUP010000110.1:0-7369 GCA_041753485.1 Akkermansiaceae bacterium | reverse complement strand
TCTGGCGGGCGTCGATCGAATGCTTGCGCAGCTTCACGCCGCCGATCCGCGAGGCGGGCACGCCGAGTTTGATGGCGGCGGCCTGGCGGCGCGCCGTATCGTCCTCGGAGTGCTCAAGAGGCAGGACGATATCGACGGTTTCGATTTTAACAGGCACGGCGGCGGTCAAGCCCGGAGCGGGCGTTTGGTCCCCGCATCATCCACGCTGACGAAGGTGACCTGGGTGGAGAAAATCGGGTGCGGCCCCGCGTTTTCATCGATGACTTCCACGGTGTAGGTGACGCTGGTCTTACCCTCGCGCGCAAGGGTGCAGGTGATGCGCAGGATCGTTCCCTGGCGCACGCTGTGGTGGAATTCGACGGTGTCCATCGCCACGGTCACGAACTGGCAGTGCGGGTATTCGATGCTGGCGGCGATCCACGAAGCCTCATCGATCCAGGCGAGAAGGCGGCCGCCGAAGAGAAAGCCGTAATGGTTGAGGTCACCCGGCAGGACGAGACGGTGCGTTTCCATGATTTCACCAGCGGCGGCGTTTGCTGTCCCGGTAAATCGCGGCGTCCAGTGAGAACGCGCCGCCACCCGCGAGGATGATGGCGATCATCGGGATCAGGTAGAGAAGTGCGGGCTCCTTGGCGGCCGGAACGCCCTGCGCCATGAACCATGGATCCGCACCGTGCACCCCGAAGGCCGCCACCACCATCGTGAAACCCAGGACGAACGCCGCAGGCCGCGTGCACAGTCCGATGACGATGAATGCGGCAGCCGCCACCTCGGCCGCGGTGCACAGGAGCAGGTTGATGGATGACGCGAAGTGATGGAACGGGAAGACCTCCAACTCGAACTTATCTTTCAACGCCGGGTAGTTCCGCAATTTCGGCAGTCCGTGGCCGATCAGCATCATCAGGCCGATCATCACCCGCAGCGCGAGAATGCCGAGCGAGGCGGTGGTATCCCGCGTCCCACAGTCGAACAGGAATCTTTTCATCACGCGGATGGGGCGGGGGATTTGGCGGAAATGGTGATCTGCTTGAGGCGCTCGTCACCCTCCGGCGAGTGGGTTTCGATTTCCGGATCATCGATCAGAAGGTTGTGCACCATGCGCCGGTAGTAGGCGTTGAGCGGGCGCAGTTGATGGGGCTTGCCGGTGGTTTTAACCCTCCCGGCGATCTCCCGGATTTCCTCCGCCATCCGGTCCTCGCGGATCGTCCGGAAATGCTCGCAGTCCACCTTGATGCGCTCCGCCTTGGGGAACTGCCGCCGCAGGATGCGGTTGACGAGGTATTGCAGGTCATCCAGACGATCCCCATCTCGGCCGATGATCACTTTGCTTTCGGTCGAATGGATTTGGAGGCATGGACCGTCATGCGTTTCCTGCACCTCGATGGTCGCCGGGAGACCCAGGTGCCCGAGCATCGTATCAAGGATCTTGGTTGCTGTTTCCACCGTGGTCATGGCCGCAGTCTAATCACATCCCCGGCCGGGTCAACCATCGCAGGCGGCTTTGTTTTCCAGGAGTTCGGCGATTTTACGGGCCGCAGCCTCGATTTTCTGCCGCTCAATAGCGGAAAATTCATGAGCTGCCGCCATCCCGATGCCAAGGGTGCCGATGACCTTTCCCCTGGCGAAAACCGGCACCGCAATCGAGCCGCCGACACCGGAGGCGCGGGCATCCGGCCTGGCGACACCTTCGAGGTCTTGCTGGAGATTGCAAAGCGTGACCGGCTGTTCGCGCTCGGCGGCGGCGCCGGCAATGCCCTTGCCATAGGGAATCGAGGAAATCCTGTCGATGAGGTTCGCGGGGATGCCGATCTGGCAGACCAAGACAAGTGTCCGGCCGTCCGGGGTGCTCCGGTGAAGCGTTCCGGTCTGGCAGCCGAAGTCCGCGAGGATTGCTCGGAGGATGGCGCTCCAGTCAGGGGTGGCGTGGTTCATGTGCCATGCTTCTAGCATGGGATCGGCGTCGCGTCATCCCGTGTTGTGATCAAGTTGCGCTTGGCAGGCTCCGCCAAATCAGTGAAACCGCGCAGATGGTGGAGAAATGTAGCAAGGCTGTTTACGTGCTGGTCATCGCCCTTGCCATCTGTCAGATAAACCCGCGATGAGCCGCTCATCCTATGTGAAACCGGAAGCTTTCGGCACCCTGCCGGATGGCCGGGAAGTGAAAATCCTCACCCTTGCCAACCGCAACGGCTTCAAGGCGCTCGGCACCGGATACGGGGCGACTCTGGCATCCGTGAAAACCCCGGACGGAGTTGAGAATCCGCCGCCGTCACCCACGGCTGTGACACGCTTGGCGGCGGGTTTGCCAACGCCTCCTGTTTTGGAGGCGACCGTCGCGCGCTTTGGCAACCGCACCAGGGGCGGGAAGCTCACTCTGGATGGCGGGGAATCCAAACTGGCAAGCAACAATGATCCCGGCGAAATCCACCAACACCGCATGATCCACGGTTTTTCCGCCTGCTGACCGCCTGCAAAACCCATCCTAACCCACAACTAACCGCAAGCCATACCATGTCGCTGTCCACCATCGACCTCGTCGTATTCGTGTTGTTCATCGTTTCGGTCATCAGTCTCGGCCTTTACAAATCCAAAGGCGAGGGCAAGGACTCCGAATCCTATTTCCTCGCGGGCCGCGGCTTGATGTGGTGGCTGATCGGTGTTTCGCTGATCGCTGCGAATATCTCCTCCGAGCAATTCGTAGGCATGTCCGGCTCCGCGGCGGACTACATGGGGCTTGCGATTTCGAGTTACGAATGGATGGCCGCCATCACCCTGGTGGTGGTGGCTTTCGCGTTTCTGCCGTATTTCCTCAAATCCGGGATTTTCACCATGCCGCAGTTCCTACAGCAGCGCTACGGCGATGGCACCCGGGCGATCATGGCCTTCATGACCATGGTGCTGCTGGTCTTCGTCTCACTCACCGGCGTGATCTACGCGGGCGGCCTGACCATGAGCGAGTTGTTCGCAGGTCACGGGTTTCTGGATCTCGGCCTCACCGGTTGGTGCTGGCTGATCGGCATGATGGCGGCTATTTACATCGCCGCGGGCGGACTCAACGCCTCGGCTTGGGCGGACCTGATCCAAGGCATCGCGCTCATTCTAGGCGGCGCGATCATCACCTATTTTGCCTTGCACAAACTCGGCATCACCCCGGTGGCCGAGCTCACGGCGGGTTGCGCGAATCCCCGGGAAGTGGCGGATGATGCGAGTGGCATCGCCAAGTTGATCGCCCTCAATCACGAGAAGCTGCACATGAAGCTGCCGAGTTGGGACAAGAACATCCCGTGGACGGCGCTGGTTCTGGGATTGTGGATCCCCAACTTCTATTACTGGGGCCTCAACCAATACATCACCCAGCGGATTCTCGGCTCCTCATCACTCAAGCAGGGCCAGAAGGGCATCGTCTTCGCCGCGGGGATGAAACTCATCATCCCCTTCGTGATCGTCATTCCGGGCATCATCGCCTTCAACCTTTACAGCGGGCAACTCTCGGAAATCGACGCGCGCAAGAACGCCGGCGAGTGGACCGCATTGGAGCAGCACCTCGGCAAGCCCGAGTCCGGTCACGCCTTTGTCGCCAACATCCAGTGGGCCCGCCTCAATCCGGAAAAGGCCGCCGCGATCGACTCCCACAACGTCGCCGTGCTCAAGGCGAAGGGTGCGGATGTGTCGGGACTGGACGGCACGCTCACCGAGGAGCAGCGTTTTGCCGTCATTCCGGGACGTTTGGAAAAAACCGCCGGCCTCACCCTGCACCCGATCCAAGGCTACAAGTATGACGCCGCCCTCAACCTGCTGATGAAAAACCTGCTGCCGGAGAATACCGGCGTCCGGGGTTTCGTGATTGCCGCCCTGTTCGGCGCCATTGTGAGCTCGCTTGCCGCCGTTCTCAACGCCGCCTCCACCATTTTCACGATGGATATCTATCAGCGGTATCTCAGTCCCCGGTCGTCGCAGAGGGCGTTGGTGGCCGCCGGCCGCGTCTCGGTGGGCGTTTTCGCCGTGATGGGCTGCCTGCTCGCGCCCAATCTCGACAAATTCGGCTCCATCTTCAAATACATCCAGCAGTTCCAGGGCTATGCCTCCCCCGGCATCCTTGCGGTCTTCGTTTTCGGCATCCTCAACCGCCGCGGCCCCGGCATCTGCGGCGTGGTCGGCCTGCTCCTCAACCCGGTCCTCTACTGGGCGCTCGACCAATACACCGACCTCGCCTTCCTCGATGCCATGGGCGTCTGCTTCTTCAGCGTGCTGGCCGTGATGTGGCTCATCGCCATCGTCAAACCGCTACCCCAAGCGGTCGTGTTTGGAACCCACACCACGATGAACCTCGAAAGCTGCGCGTCCTCGAAAGTGGCGGGCGTCATCGTGGTGGCCGTTACCCTGGTCTTCTACTGGATTTTCTGGTGATTTGGCGTGGATCCGCCGGTGCAACCTGCAAGTTTTTCTCCAATGAACGCTCCTGCGAACCCGTCCATTCCGCTTCGTGGCCGCGAGTTGATTGATCGGATCGACGTCCGCGAGCTGCCGAAAGTCCTGCTCCACGAGCATCTCGACGGCGGACTGCGCCCGGGCACCGTGATCGAACTCGCGGCGGAAACCGGTTATGGCGAGCTGCCCACCACCGATCCAGTGGAGCTTGCGGCGTGGTTTCACCGCGGAGCCCAGCGTGGAAACCTGCCTGAGTATCTCGAAGGGTTCCAGCACACGACCGCCGTGATGCAGACTCCCGAGGCGCTCGAACGCGTGGCTTTCGAGTTTATCGAAGACATGCATGAGGACGGCGTGGTTTATGCCGAGGTGCGCTTTGCTCCGGTGTTTCACACCGAACGTGGCTTGACCCAGGACGAGGTGGTGGCCGCCGTGATCCGAGGCCTCAAGCGCGGCGAGCGCGCCTATGGCGTGCGCTGGGGGCTCATCATCTGCGCAATGCGCCACCTGCGGAAATCCGAGGAGGCCGCGGAACTCGCCATCCGCTGCCGGGACATGGGCGTGGTCGGCTTCGACCTTGCCGGCGGTGAACACGGATTCCCGCCGAAAAAGCATGTGGAGGCCTTCCAGGCGATCGAGCGCGCGAATTTCTACATCACCATCCACGCCGGCGAGGCCTACGGGCCGGAGTCGATCTGGCAGGCACTGCAATACTGCGGTGCCCACCGGCTCGGCCACGCCACACGCTTGCGCGATGACATCGAGGTCTTCCCGGATGGCACGATGAAACTCGGCCGCCTCGCCCAATACATCCTCGACCGCCGCGTGCCGCTTGAAATGTGCCTGCTCAGCAACCTGCACACCGGTGCCTGCGCGAGCCTCGAGGATCATCCCTTCGGCATGTTCTTCCGCCGGGGTTTCCGCGTTTGCCTCAATACCGATGACCGGCTCATGAGCGATACCTCGATGACCAAGGAAACCACCCTGGCCACCGCGCTGTTCGATCTCAGCCTGGCCGAACTTGAAAAACTTTCCCTTAACGCGATGAAAAGCGCTTTCGCCCCCTTTGATCAGCGGATCAGGGTCATTTTCGACACAATCAAACCGGGCTTCGCAAAAGTGCGCGCCCGGCTCTAGCCGGCTGAGCCGGCAATCCTCGATCAGACTTCCGGCGCGGCTTCGAGTTTGAGCTCGATGACCACTTCATCGCGGATCAAGTCATCCGCCTTGCCGGCATAAACGACGCCGAAATCCTTGCGGTTGAGATCGAACTTCGCGTGGATTCTCGCCTTGCCATCCGCGACACTCGCGCTTGCCGGAAAGGTGATGTTTTTGGTGTTGCCGACGAGCGTGAGATTGCCGGAAACCTCGTATTTTCCCTCGGAAACCTGCTTGAGGCCGGTGAGTTCGAACGCGGATTCCGGGAATTTAGCGACGTTGAAAAAGTCCCCGCTCTTGAGGTGGCCGGTGAGTTTTTCATCGTCCGACCAGATCGAGTTCATGTCGATCACGATCCTCTGGCCGGTTCCCGCCAGCGCGCCGCCGACCACCGTGAAGGAGCCGGTGAAGGTCCTGAATCCACCGCTGTGGCTGCCGGTGACTTTCGATCCGGTGAACAGGATTTCGGAGCCGGGAGCGAAGACGTATTTCGTGCCATCGGCGGCTCCGGACGGAGTGGTTTCCACCGCCTCGCTCACGCTGGCGCTGGTAGTTTTATCCGCGGGATTCTCGCAAGCGACGAAGAGCAGCGAGGTGGCGGAAACAAGGATCAGTGATTTGGTTTTCATGGTTTTGCGGTGATGTGTGTGTTGGTGATTTCTAGCAGTTCAGGCAAGATCGAACAGGAGCGCTTCAAGGCCGTCCGGGCCGGAGTGGATCTCCACCCGCGCGGGTTCTTCAAGTGATGCCGCGTCCCCCGGGTGAAGTTCGTTGCCCGCGAGGATCGCTGTGCCACGGATGATGTGCAGCCACAAGCCGCGTCCCGCGGCGAGATCATGGGTGACGGCCGTCGCTGCGGCAGCGCGAATCAAATGGATTTCCGCATCCTGGGCGATTCGCGCGGAGCCCTCGCGGCCATCGGCTGAGATGACGAGGGTTTTCGGGGCATGCGCCCCATCGGCGGGAGCTTGCCATTCGGTATAGGCGGGTTTCAGTCCGCGTTGGCAGGGAGTGATCCAGATTTGCAGGAAACGCGCCTCATCGGCAGGGCTGGGATTGAACTCGGAATGAGTCACGCCGCTTCCGGCGCGCATCAACTGGATTTCGCCGGGCTTGAGCTCGCGCTGGTTGCCCATCGAATCCCGGTGGGCCAGGCGGCCGCCCATCACATAGGAGAAAATTTCCATATCCCGGTGCGGATGGGTGGGGAAGCCCCCGCCAGGAGCCACGCGATCATCATTGATCACGCGCAGCGAGCGGAATCCCATGTGCGCGGCATCATAATAGTCGCCGAAGGAAAAGGTGTGCCGGCTTTCCAGCCATCCGTGGTTCGCATGCCCGCGCTCGTCGGCGCGGCGGATCTTTAATGCCGTTGGTTGTGTCATAAGGAGAATCTATCTTCCTCCGCCCGGATTGGCCAATGCCGGGACGGCATGCATGCCATGCCCTCGGCGCATGGCCGGTCATGTTCGGACTGGCTCTCCGCGCGGATTCTTACCAGTCTCGCAGCGTGGAATTGAAACATCTCAAGCACTTTGTGGCCGTGGTGGATGAAGGCGGAATCAGCGCCGCGGCACGCCGTCTCGGACTCACCCAGCCTGCGCTGAGCCGTCAGATCAAGGCACTCGAGGAGGACCTCGGGGTGATGCTGTTGGATCGCGGCGCACGCTCGTTCATGCCCACACCCGCGGCTGAAGCATTGGCCGCGGATTCCCGCAAACTGCTGGAATTCTGTGATGCAATGACCGCGCGCGTGCATGCCGCGGCCGCCGGCCTGCCGCTG
>JBGSUP010000109.1:0-2558 GCA_041753485.1 Akkermansiaceae bacterium | reverse complement strand
GGCGGGACGGGGTGCCGCTGGTGGCGGCGGGTGAGAGGCTAGCCAGCTTGGGCGCACCCTTTTTCGCCGCATCGTCCTCGGCGGATTTTTCGAGGTAGTAGGTGATGTTCCCCGAAAACAGGCGCGGTTGCTCGCCAGGGCGGAATTCCAGGGTCTTGTCCACCAGATCATCGAGGAACGAGCGGTTGTGCGAAACGATCAGCACGCTGCCCGGGTAATCGGTGAGCGCACGCTGGAGCACGTCCTGCGACTGCATGTCAAGGTGGTTGGTCGGCTCGTCGAGAATGAGGAAATTCGCCGGCCGCAGCAGCATGCAGACCAGGGCCACGCGCGAGCGCTCGCCACCTGACAGGACGCCGACCTTCTTGAAGACATCATCGCCGCGGAACAGGAAACAACCTAACAGATTTCGCGCATGCGGGGCGGACTCGCGCGAGGCGGCGGCCTCCACGGTCTCAAGCACGGTCAGATCCGGATTCAACTCGTCGGCGTGGTTCTGTGAGAAGAACGAACAGGCGACCTTGTGGCCGAAGGTGTGGCTGCCGGCGTCCGGCGCCTCCTGCGCGGTGATGAGGCGGCAGAAGGTGGACTTGCCCGCGCCGTTGGGGCCGACGATGGCGATTTTCTCGCCCTTGTTGATTTCGAAATCGAAGCCGCTGAAGACATGGAGCGGGCCGTAGCTTTTGGAGACGCCGTCGAGCCTGGCAACCATGTGGCCGGAGTTCGGCGGCGGCGGGAACTTGAAGTTCATCACCGCGTCGTCGCGCTCCGGCTGCGGGATGCGCTCGATCTTCGCCAGCATCTTGATGCGCGACTGCACGAGCGTCGCCTTGTTGGCCGAGGCGCGGAAGCGGTCGATGAAACGCTGGATCTCACCGATTTCGCGCTGCTGGGCCTCGTATTGTTTGAGCTGGGTTTCCTTGCGGATGACCGACTCGCGCTCGAACCAGGAGAAGTTTCCCGCATACTCCTCGGCGCGGCCGTGGGCAAAGGCGATGGTGCGGGTGCACAGCGTGTCCAACAATCCGCGGTCGTGGGAGATGAGCAGGATCGCGCCGGGGTAGTTGGCGAGATATTGCTCGACCCAGACCTGGGTGCCGATGTCGAGGTGGTTGGTCGGCTCGTCTAACAAGAGGACCTCCGGCTCCTGGAGGAAGAGCTTCGCCATGGCGATGCGCATCTGCCAGCCGCCGGAAAACTCGGAACAATCGCGCGTGAAATCCTTTTCCTTGAAACCAAGGCCCTTGAGCACCGATTCGATGCGCGGTTTCATCCGCGCCGGGTCGGTGGCGTCGAGCTGGAGTTCGAGTCCGCCGATTTCCTCCAGCATTTCGGCGTAGGGCGAGGAGCGCGGATCGAGCCTGGTGAGTTCATGCGAGAGGCGATCGATCTTCTCACGCAGGGCGAGGGTTTCACCGAATGCGGACTCGGTTTCCTGCCACAATGAGCGGCCGCGGACGTGGATGCCCTCCTGCGGCAGGTAGCCGATGCGGGTGCCCTTGGGCGCACTGATCCGGCCACCGCTCGGCGGCTGGATGCCGGCGATGCATTTCATCAGCGTGGACTTGCCCGCACCGTTGTGACCGGCGAAGGCGATGCGCTCGCGCGGTTGGACGGAAAAGGAAAGGTCGTTGAAAAGCACGCGCGCGCCGAATTCGACGCGCAATGACTGGACGGAAATCATCGGGCGCGGAGCTTGCACAACGGACCGGACGGGTCAACGCCCGGTTTCGCTATTGCCGGGGCATCCGGCTTTCGGGTTCATTTGTCTGCCTCCTTTGTCTCCAGAGGTCGAACGCTCGATATCATCGCCGGTTCCGTTCCTTCCATCCTTCCCGCATGATCGGATAGACCATATCGTTTCTTTTCCATCGAGGACCGCTGTCATGGGGCGGCCCCATGCATCCATGATCCGATCTCCTTCCATCCCGCAACTGTTCCAATCAATCGATGAAGCCCTCAATGTGTTCATCAGTTCCGGCGTGGTTCGAGGGAATCCAGCATCTTCAGTCTGATCGATGCTCTCTACAATCTGTGAAATGGCATAAGCCGTTTGCGTCTCACGAATCCTGGCCGACGAAAAAAGCTTGATGAACCAAATTGAAGCCGAACCTGAGATTGCGGCGACCAGCAACATCGGTAGAAACGGAAGCGGGAATGGCATTCGATAGCTCATTGAATCGTCCTTACTGACAATACCGTCCGCCGACCTGTCGCGTGACGCGGTGAAACCCGATTCGGGACCGTGGATTCCGTCAGGCTCGTTCATGAACGGTTATCCTCACCCGCCGAAAATCTCCCCGAAGAACGACTTCATCGCCCGCCATGAGCGGCGGTCCGCCTTTTCATCGTAGGCCGCGCCTTTCGAGGGATCGTCGCCGGCTTCCTTGTGGGTGAAGCTGTGCACGGCACCGCCGTAGGCCACGAGCTGCCAGTCGGCTCCTGCGGCGGTCATTTCATCTTCGAATGCGGCGACTTGTTCGCGCGGGACGTAGGGGTCGGCCGCGCCGTGAAGCACCAGCACCTTCGCCTTCACGCCATCCTTCGGGGCGGTCATG
>JBGSUP010000108.1:0-10031 GCA_041753485.1 Akkermansiaceae bacterium | reverse complement strand
CCGCTTTTCCCCGGTCATCACATCGATTCCCTCATCGCCACCGGCGGCATGGGTGCCGTCTATCGCGCCGTCCAGCTTTCCCTTGATCGCACCGTCGCCCTCAAAATCCTCCCGCGCGAATTCGGCGCGGACGCCGCATTCCGCAGCAGCTTCGAGGCAGAAGCCAAGGCCATGGCCCGCCTCAACCACCCAAACCTCATCGGCGTTTACGATTTCGGCGAAGCCGCCGGCATGCTCTACATCCTCATGGAGTTCGTTCCCGGAAAATCGCTCTTCCACTCCGCATACGGCAAAGCCATCGAACCTAACGAAGCCGCCCGCATCGTCGCCGAAGTCTGCCACGGCCTCGCCCACGCCCACGAGGCAAACATCCTCCACCGCGATATCAAACCCGGCAACATCCTCCTCGATACCCACGCCCGCCCGAAAATCGGCGACTTCGGCCTCGCCCGTCCCGCCGATCACAAGGTCCAGGAGGGCGAGCAAATCTTCGGCACCCCCCATTACACCGCTCCTGAAGTCATCAACTCCCCAGCGTCCGTGGATTGCCGGGCCGACATTTTTTCCGTCGGCGTCCTGCTCCACGAGCTGCTCACCGGTCGCCTGCCCGCAGATGACCATCGTCCAGCATCGGCTATCTCCCATTGCGATCCCCGCTTCGACGCCATCATTCGTCGCGCCACCGATCCTTTCCCAAGCCACCGCTACTCCAGCGCTGCGGAAATTGCCAACGACCTCCATACCATTGCCACTTCCGTCGGCCCCAAGGTGCTCCATACCGCTTCGCCCCGCTCAAGCCGCCAACCCGGCCGACACCGCGTGATTCCCGGTATCCGCTCGAAAAAATCCTCTGCAGGCTCCGGCCTGATCATCATCCTGATCGTTGTCACGATTGCTGCTCTCACCTTCAAATATTTTGCCGATCAAAAAGCCGCACTCCAAACCCGGACGGAGGATACCTCGTCGCCTCCACCCGCCTCCTCACCTGCGGAATCGCCTGCAGCTCGTGACCCGCTGCCCGTCCCTCCCCCGGCACCCAATCCCACTCCCATACCCGACCGCACGATTTCGGAGGCAACCGATTCACCACCCAATCCCAACCCCGAATCCCACCCCATACCGGAACCAACGCCGATACCAGGCGCTGCACCCGCACCCGAATTCGACGTCACCGGCTTCCTGGTCCGCGCCCGTTCGATCATGCGCAGCCGCGCAGCTCCGGTGATCCAAGCCCGCGATCAGAAGCTGAAGCAAAATCTCGAAACCTTCGAAAAATCGCTCGACCGCGCCGCACGCAGTATCTCCATCAAGGCAAGCCGCCAATCTTTCGACGCCGCCCTCGGGGAATTCATCAAGGACTGTGAGCAAAGCGGCAACCGGATTCCCACTGACATGCCCGCGGAACTGCTCGCCTCCCCAAGCGTCAAGGACCTTCATGCCGACTCCCTCGAAGAGCAGGAAACTCTCGAAAACACGATGATCCGCCAGCTTTCCCAACTCTCCGCCACCTATATTCTCGGAATCGAAAAACAAATCGAACGCCTCAAATCCGGCTACGAACCGGTCGCAATCAAACTCCTCGAAGAAGAAATCGAATTCGTCCGTGATGATGAGGAATACTTCGTCAGTCTCATGCTCACCGATGAATCCGCAGGAGATGATCCCTGAACTGCTGCTTTCAGCGATCCGGCCCCACACTTCCACTGGCGGCCCCAGGATTCCCACCTAGAATCCCCGCGTGCCATCCCACGCGAAACCATCCTCCGCCATCCGCCTCCACGGCTGCCGCCAGCACAACCTCCAAAACCTCGATCTCGAGGTCCCCCTCGGCAAACTCACGGTCGTCACCGGCCCTTCCGGTTCAGGAAAATCCTCGCTCGCCTTCCACACCCTCTACGCCGAGGGCCAGCGCCGCTACGTCGAGACCTTCTCGCCCTACGTCCGCCAGTTCTTCGACCGCATGGACAAGCCGGACGTCGATTCCATCGATGGCATCCCGCCCGCCATCGCCATCGAACAGAAAAACCATGTCCGCACCACCCGCTCGACCGTCGGCACCCTGACGGAAATCAACGACTACCTCAAACTCCTCTTCCCGCGCCTCGCCACCGCATACGACCCCCGCACCGGAGAGACCATCCAGCCGGACACCCCGGACTCCGCCGCCGCCTGGGCGATGGAAAATCTAGCAGGAAAACCCGCGCTCGTCACCTTTCCCATCCCCGTCCCTCCCGGCACCACAACCATCGAGCTCTTCCCCTTCCTCAACGCCCAAGGCTATCTCCGCATCCTTCACGACGGACAAATCCTCCGCACCGACGAACCCGCTCCATCTGAAATTCTAAATTTCAAAGCTGAAATCCAAGTCCTCCAGGATCGCCTCACCCTCACCAAAGCCAACCGCTCCCGCCTCCTCGAAGCCCTCGAAGCCGCCTTCCACCTCGGCAAAGGCAAAGCCACCATCCTCAATCCCCAATCCTCGGTCATGAAGTCGTTCACAACTTCATGGACCAACCCCCGCACCGGCTTCACCTTGCGCGCGCCCACCCCCGCGCTCTTCTCCTTCAACTCCCCACTCGGGGCCTGCCCCAAGTGCCGCGGCTTCGGCCGCGTCATCGGCCTCGACCTCGAAAAAGCCGTACCGGATCCCACACTGTCGATCGCCCGGGGAGCCATCAAGCCCTTCCAAGGCGAGCGCGGTGATGAATGCCTGCGCGACCTCATCCGCTGCTGCAGGGAACGCGGCATCGACATCAAAACCCCTTGGGAAGACCTCTCCGATGCCGAACACGAATGGATCTACTACGGTGACCGTAAAACCGATGAAATTTCCCCGGACGAACTTGAGGAACTCTGGCGTTCCGGCGCTTGGTATGGCGTCAAAGGCTTCTTCGACTGGCTTGAAACCAAGGCCTACAAGATGCACGTCCGCGTCTTCCTCTCCCGCTACCGTTCCTACACCGCCTGCGCCACCTGCCGCGGCAAACGCCTCCAACCCGAGACCCTTTGCTTCAAGATCGACGGCAAAACCCTCCCCGACCTCTGGTCCCTCGCCATCTCCGACCTCCTCCCCTGGTTTGATCATCTTAAATCTCAAATCCCGAATCCCGAATCCAAGGACCCCACCCTTACCCTCGTTCTAACTGAAATTTCATCCCGGCTCTCCTATCTCGACCAGGTCGGCCTCGGCTACCTCACCCTCGACCGCCCCACCCGCACCCTATCCGGCGGCGAGGTCGAACGCGTCAACCTCACCACCTGTCTCGGTGCCTCCCTCACCGGAACGTTGTTCGTGCTTGATGAACCCACCGTCGGCCTCCATGCCCGCGACATCCAACGCCTCGTCGGCATCATGCACAGCCTCCGCGACAAGGGAAACACCCTCGTCGTCGTCGAGCACGAGCAAGCCGTCATGACCGCCGCCGACCACCTCATCGACCTCGGGCCCGGTGCCGGCCAGCACGGCGGTCAAATCATCTATCAAGGGATGCCAGTAGTGCCGAGTGATCAGTCATCAGTGATCAGTGAAAGAGGAAAGAAAACGCGCGCAGCTTCTTCACTGCTCACTGATCACTGCTCACTCGGCACTTTACCCTGGCTCACCGGCCGGAAATCCATCCCCATTCCCGAAAACCGCCGCAAACCCACCCGGCAGGTTCTTTCAATCAGGGGAGCCACCCGCCACAACCTCCAGAAGCTCGACGCCGATCTCCCGCTCGGCCTCTTTCTCTGCCTCACCGGCGTCTCTGGTTCCGGCAAGTCCACCTTCGCCCACGACGTGCTCTACCTCAATCTCGCCCGCAAACTCGGCCAGAACGCCGAAGGCGATCCCGCTCCCATCCGCGACCTCAAGGGCAGCCAACATCTATCAGGAGTCGAGATGGTCGATCAAAGCCCCGTCGCACGCACCCCGCGCTCCACCCCCGCCGTCTTCCTCGGTGCCTTCGATCCCATCCGCCAACTCTTCGCCTGCACCGCGGAAGCCAAGAGTCAAAGCCTCAACACCGGCTTCTTCTCCTTCAATTCCGGCGATGGCCGCTGCGACCGCTGCGCTGGAAATGGATATGAAAAAGTCGAAATGCAATTCCTCTCGGACATCTACGTCACCTGCCCGGATTGCAACGGCCGTCGCTACAAATCCTCAACCCTCGAATTCAAATATCTCGGAAAATCCATCCACGACATCCTCGAACTCACCGTGGAAGAAGCCGTCGAATTCTACTCACAAACCCAGAACCTCCCTAAAGCACACGCCAACCGACACCACCAAATCACCAAACTCCTCCACCCCCTCATCGAAGTCGGCCTCGGCTATCTCAAGCTCGGCCAACCCCTCAACACCCTCTCCGGCGGCGAATCCCAACGCCTCAAACTCTGCCAACTGCTCTCTTCAACTCTTCCATCCGGAATTCACAATTCGAAATTACTCATCCTGGACGAGCCCACAACCGGCCTCCATTTCTCCGACATCGAACGCCTGCTCTCCGTCTTCCGGAAACTCGTTGATTCCGGCCACACCCTGCTCGTCATCGAGCATAACTTCGAAGTCATCAAATCCGCCGACTGGATCCTCGACCTTGGCCCGGAAGCCGGCAAACACGGCGGCCAACTCGTCGCCCAAGGACCTCCCGAACAAATCGCCACCCTCAACACCCCCACATCCGTCCATCTGAGAATCGCCCTCGGGAAAGACGACGCTCCTGTCGTCTTGAAATCAAAATCTCTCAAATCCATAATCCACAATCCACAATCCAACATCTCTTTACGCGGCGCCCGCCACCACAACCTAAAAAACATCTCCATCGACATCCCGCGCGATCAGTTCGTCGTCATCTCCGGTCTATCAGGCTCCGGCAAGTCCACTCTTGCCTTCGACATCCTCTTCGCCGAGGGCCAGCGGCGTTTCCTCGACTCGATGTCCGCCTACGCCCGCCAGTTCGCCGAACAGTTGGAAAAACCCGAAATCGACCAACTCCAGGGCCTGCCGCCCACCGTCGCCATCGAACAACGCGTTTCCCAAGGCGGCTCCAAATCCACCGTCGCCACCGTCACCGAAATCTGGAACTTCATCCGCCTGCTCTACTCCAAACTCGGCACCCTCTATTGTCCCGACTGCCACATCCCCGTCGAAAAACAATCCCTCGCCGCCATTGAGAACACCATCGCCCTCCATCTCAAAAAGGGCTCCGTCACCTTGCTCGCCCCCATCATCCGCGGCAAAAAAGGCTACCACACCGAAATCGCCGGGTGGGCGCTCAAACAAGGTTTCACCCGCCTGCTGGTGGACAGGCAGTTCAAGGACGCCGAGGGCTTCACCCGCCTCGAACGCTTCAAGGAACACGACATCGATGTCGAAGTTGCCAGTTTTCAGTCTTCAGTTTCCAGTGAAGAAAAGAAGAAACCACGTGGAGCTTCTTCCCTGAATACTGAAAACTTGAACCTAGCAAACTCCATCGCAAGAGCGTTGGAAATCGGCAAAGGCCTGCTCAAGCTCTTCACCTCCGACAAGAAATTCATCCTGCTCTCCACCAAATCAAGCTGCCCGTCCTGCAACCAATCCTTTGAGGAACTCGATCCCCGCCTCTTCTCCTTCAACTCCCCGCATGGCTGGTGCCCCGAATGCCGCGGCCACGGCCGTGTGCCCAAACGCCGCCATCACCTCGACACCACCCGTTTCGATTCCGTGCTTGAAGCGGAAATCGACGCCGACCGCGCCATCGAGCGCATGGAGGACGAGGAACTCATCGAATGCCCCGCCTGCCACGGCACCCGCCTCAACCCCATCGCCTCCAACGTCCGGTTAGGAGGACAGGATTCCAGCCTGTCCCGGAAGGCGGGCATCCAGCCTGCCCATCCAATCTCACAAATCTCCAGCTTAAGCATCAACGCCGCCGCCTCACACTTCACCAAACTCACCTTCACGGAAAACCGGCAGCAACTCATCGCCCGCGACATCCTCCCCGAGATCCGCCAGCGGCTTTCCTTCCTCCAGGAAGTGGGCCTCGGCTACCTCCAGCTCGACCGCGCCGGCAACACCCTGTCCGGCGGCGAATCCCAGCGCATCCGCCTCGCCGCCCAGCTCGGCTCAAACCTCCGCGGCGTGCTCTACGTGCTCGACGAACCGACCATCGGCCTTCACCCGCGCGACAACGCCGCCCTGCTCAAAACCCTGCTCAAACTCCGCGATCACGGCAATTCGCTCATCATCGTCGAACACGACGAGGACACCATCGCGGCCGCCGATCACCTCATCGACCTCGGCCCCGGCGCCGGCCGGCTCGGCGGTGAAATCGTCTATCAGGGAAAACCGCCGAAGGTTGCTGGTTTTCAATGTCCGGTTTTCGGTGAAGAGAAGAAAAAGAAGAAGAGCGCGGCCTCTTCCCTGATCACTGAAAACTTCAAACTAGCAAACTCTCCAACACTCCGCGCACTCCTTCACCCCCTCATTCACCCCACCCGCGGCTCGCGCCGTGCCATCCCGAAATCCCATCCGTTCCTCACGCTGACAGGCTGCACCGCGAACAATCTCAAAAACCTCAGCGCCGCGATCCCCCTCGGCCGCCTCACCGTCCTAACAGGAATTTCCGGCTCCGGCAAATCCACCCTCATGCACGAATGCATCTCTGTGGCCGCCGCCTGTGACCGTCGCAAGGTGTCCAAAAAATCTCCGGGACCATTTTCCAAAGCAAGCAACTTCGAAAGAATCAAATCCTGCCACGAAGTCGATCAATCACCGATCGGCAAAACCTCGCGTTCCTGCCCGGCGACTTATGTCAAAGTCTTCGACCACATCCGCGCCCTCTACGCCCAGATGCCCGAGGCCCGCATGCGCGGCTTCGATGCCTCGCGGTTCTCGTTCAACACTGAGGGCGGACGCTGCCCCGAGTGCAAAGGCAACGGCCGCGTGAAACTCGAAATGGATTTCCTGCCTTCCACCTGGGTCCACTGCGAATCCTGCAACGGCCGGCGCTACAACCCCGCCACGCTGGAAGTCGGCTTCCGCGACAAGGATATCGGCGAGGTTCTCGCCATGACCATTGACGAAGCCTCCGCCTTCTTCGAATCCCAACCGCGCATCGCCCACCCGCTCAAACTCATGGCCGATACCGGCCTCGGCTACCTCCAACTCGGCCAACCCTCACCCACTCTATCAGGCGGCGAGGCCCAGCGTATCAAACTCGTTTCTGAACTCATCAAGGGCAGGTCTCTGAAATCCCAAATCTCGAATTACAAATCCCAGAATCTCTATCTGATCGAGGAACCAACCGTCGGCCTCCATCACGAGGACATCCGCCGCCTCATCGACATCCTCCACCGCCTCGTCGACGAAGGCCACACCGTCGTCGTCATCGAGCACCACATGGCCATCGCCGCCGAAGCCGACTGGATTCTCGACCTCGGCCCCGAAGCTGGCGACGGCGGCGGCGAAATCGTCGCCCAAGGTCCGCCGGAAAAAATCATCAGCTCCGGAAAATCCCGCACGGCTCCTTTTCTCAAAGCCGCGTTGCGCGGTTGATCAAGAGCCGACCTTCATCATGAAAGCCCGAATCAGAGGCCGGCGAGCGCCTCATCGACCACTTCCAGCATGAAGTCCGCGTCGGCACCAGTGATACACATCGGCGGCTTTATGCGCAGGGTGTTGCCGAAGAGTCCGCCCTTGCCGATGAGCAGGCCGAGGTCCTTGCAACGCTCGAAGACCTCCGCGCCTTCCTCCCTCGCCGGTTCCTTGGTGCCGCGGTCCTTGACGAGCTCCACCCCCAACATGAGTCCCTTGCCGCGGACTTCGCCGATGATGGAATGTTTCTCCGCGAGTTTGTGGAAACCGGCGCTCAGATAAGCTCCGATTTCGAGCGAGTTCTTCTGGAGGCCTTCCTTTTCGATGACGCGCAGCACCGCGCGGCCCTGGGCCATCGAAACCGGGTTGCCGCCGAAGGTGTTGAAATGGATGCGGCTGGCGAGCACCTGCGCGATTTCCGGCGTGGTGACAACGGCGGCAAGCGGGCAGCCGTTGCCGATGCCTTTCGCCATGGTGACGATGTCGGGCATGGCTCCCTGGGTCTCGAATCCCCAGAAGTGCGTGCCCGTCCTGCCGAACCCGGCCTGCACTTCATCCGCGATGCAAAGCCCGCCGAATGCCCGTGTCTGGGCATAGGCTTCCTCCAAATAGCCGTCGGGAAAAACGACGGTGCCGCCGACACCTTGGATCGACTCGGCGATGAACGCGGCGATTTTCCCCGGTGTGGCGTAACGCACGGTTTCGCCGATGTCGGCGGCGTATTTTCTCCCGGCATCCGGATCGTCCATGCCGAAGGGACCGCGGTAGCTGTCCGGCATCATCGCGTGGTGGACGCCGTGGGAATGCGGGATGTTGAATTTCCAGGTGTGGTGCGAGGTGAGCGCCATGGTTGTAGGGCTGCCGCCGTGGTAGGCGTTGCGCAGGGCGATCACGTCATAGTTCTGCGTGTAGGCGCGGGCCATCAGCACGGCCAGGTCGTTCGCCTCCGATCCGGAGTTGACGAAATAACAGACTTTCAAATCTCCCGGCATTTTCGCGGCGAGTTCCTTCGCATAGAGCGCGATCTGCGGATTCAGATAAATCGTGGTGGTGTGGCTGATCGTCTCGTTCTGGAGCGTCGCGGCGGCAACCACCTCCGGGTGGCAATGGCCGACACTCACGGTGACAATGCCGCCAAAGCCGTCGAGATAGCGCCGACCGGTTTCGTCAAACAGATACTGCGCCTTGCCCTCGACGATCGCGATCGGTTTCTTGTAGTAATGGAAAATCGCCGGATTCACGAACTGCTTGCGCAGCGCGAGGATTTCCTCCGGCGACGGGCCGTCATAAGGCATGGGAGTGTGGTCGAATGGCGGAAGCTGGGGCATGGCGGCGGGATGTTAGCGGTGGATGGGCGCGGGCGAGATCCTGCGGAAGAGCAGGTAGAGAAAGAAGGCAAGTCCGAAGCCGACGAACCATGCCTGTTGATAGAGAGTGGTGAAGACCGGGTGCGCCCCGGAGATGAGTCCGGTCTGGACAAGGAAGCCCGGAAGGTTCGGCAGCACGGCCAGAAAGAGGGCGGAGATGGCCGCCAGGCTGAACCCCGAAGTGTAGGTGTAGATGCCTTCAGTCTGATAGAGATGAATGATATCGAGCTGCTTTTTACGCAGAACGTAGTAGTCCGCGATCATGATTCCGGCGATGGGGCCGAGCAGCGCACCGTAACCGATAAGCCAGGTGAAAATGTAGCCGCTGGGATCGGCAACGAGTTTCCACGGCATCATGAGGATGCCGATGACCGCCGTGATCATGCCGCCGGCGCGGAAGCTGATTCGCTTAGGGGAAAGGTTCGAAAAATCGTTGGCGGGGGAAACGACATTGGCGGCGATGTTGGTCGAAAGCGTGGCGACGGCGAGCACGATCAGCGCGAGCGCGGAAAGCCACTTGCTGCCGGTTTTTCCCACCACCTGCACGGGATCCCAGATCGCCTCGCCGAAGATGACCACGGTTGCGCCCGTAACGACGATGCCGACGAACGAGTAGAACGCCATGGTCGTCGGCAGCGCGATTGCCTGGCCGAAAATCTGATCGCGCTGGGATTTCGCGTAGCGGGAGAAGTCCGGGATGTTGAGCGATAGCGTGGCCCAGAAACCGACCATCGCGGTGAGACCCGCGCCGAAACCGGTCCAGGTGATGGCTTTGTTAGGTGAGGATGCCGCGAAGACCGCGGCGTAGCCGCCGGCTTTCGTGACGGCCCAGATCATCAGCAGGATGCCGATGAGCAGCAGGAACGGGGCGCTGAGTTTCTCAAGCCACTTGATGGATTCCATGCCTTTCCAGATGAAGAAAACGTTCATGGCCCAGAACGCGAGGAAGCAGGAAAGCTGTGCCGCCGTGATTCCGAGAACCGCGATGGGCGTGCCCGCTTCAAAGCCGAAAATGATCGAGAGCGTGGCATGCAGCGCCGCGCCGCCGAACCACGTCTGGATGCCGAACCAGCCGCAGGCGACGCCACCGCGCAACAAGGCGGCGATGT
>JBGSUP010000107.1:0-2120 GCA_041753485.1 Akkermansiaceae bacterium | reverse complement strand
GCGCCACCGGCTCCGCCGCAGGTGCCAATCCTATCTCCTTCCTCATCCCCTGCCACCGCGTGATTCGCGAAAACGGCGACTGCGGCCAATACCGCTGGGGCGCTGCTAGAAAACGCGCCATGCTGGCGTGGGAGAGGGCGCGCTGAGATTGCGTTTGCCGGACTGGAGCGGCAAGGGCACCATGGACCGCATCCGATGGAAAAGGAAAGTGATGCCTTCATCCGCTATCTCGCCACCGAGCGCGGGCTTTCGCCAGCCTATCAGCTATCCGTGCGCCAGACGCTCGACGCCCTCGCCGGCTGCTTGAAAAAACGCGGCACGGTGCTGCGCGATGTGGGGACGGAGGAGCTCGCCGACTTCCTCGCCCGGCGGAAATCCGATGGGCTCAATGCCGCCTCACTGCGGATCACCACCGTGCATCTCAAGGTGTTTTTCCGTTGGCTTGCCTTCCAGGGCCGCTTGGAAATGGATCCGGCCGAGCCTCTGCTCGCCCCGCGCGCGGACCAGACGCTGCCCGAAACCCTGCACGCCTCCGAAGTGGCGAAACTCCTCGACTCCATCGATCCCGTCACCCGCCTTGGCCGCCGCGACCGGGCGATCCTCGAGCTGTTCTACTCCGCCGGCTTGAGGCTTTCCGAGTTATGTCAACTGCGCCTTGAAATGATGGATGCCGACGAAGGCTTTCTGCGCATCACCGGCAAGGGCAATAAAACGCGCGTGGCAAGAGTCGGCACGAAAGCCCGCGAGGCCCTCGCCGATTATCTCGCCAACGAGCGGCGGGATCTGGTCAGGCCGCGCAGCTCCTCGCACGTGTTTCTTAGTGTGCGCGGCGGACCGCTCTCGCCCGACCGCGTCCGCCAGATTGTGAAGGAGCGCGCCAAGCTCGCGGGCCTCGACCAGAATATCTATCCGCACCTGCTGCGCCATTCGTTCGCCACCCACCTGCTGGAAGGCGGCGCGGACCTGCGGGTGATCCAGGAGTTGTTAGGCCACGCCGACATTTCCACCACGCAGATCTATACCCATGTGGACCGCCAGCGGCTCAAGGCCACGCACAAGCGCTTCCATCCGCGCGGCTGAGATCCATCGCGCCATCAGCCCTTGGGCTTGGGCGGGACCGGCTCGCCGTAGGGTTGGATGTCCAGCGGCGCGTTGTCGGGTTTCGGACCGGCCGGCGCTTCATGCTCTGCCGGGACAGGCACCTCCACCGGGGGTGCCGCGGCTTTCTCCTCCATGCGAATCGCCTGGAAGAGCCGGTTGTAATTATGACGCACGGCGGCGGGAAACGAGACCCGGCCGGCTTCCACGATTTTCTCACGCAGCAGTTTCGCGGAGAGATCAGCCACCAGTTCGGTGCCGATCTGGACCGCGCGGTCCACACCCACCGCTTGCTGGCCGGCGACGTTGACGCCGCGGATGAGCTCGCTGGAAATCGAGCGGCCCTGGATCGCGATGTTGGTCTGGGCCGAGGCCACCGAGCCATTCGGAGTCACCGTGATTTCCAGAGTCGCGTGATCATCGGATGCGAGCCAGCCGCGAACGTGGTCGATGCGCACGGAGACAAAGATCCCGCCATCAGGCGTCGGGCTCATCTCGGGCTTGTAAGTGCGGTAAGTGGTGCCGGAAAGCGAGTATTCGGCGGCTTGTTTGCCGCGCTTTTTCCAGCCGCCGAGGCTTTTGCCAAAGGCCGCCTCATCGACTTTCACCTGCGCCCCGGCACCTGCCAGAGTGGCACAGATCGCAATGACTGACCAAAAGAGAGGTTTCATGATGCGTTCGCGTTGATTTCTCCCCGCTGATAACCGGAGCGGCGACTTCTTTATTCAACGAACCTGATGACAAATCAGGAAAAAAGACCAACCGCCCAAGCCCTGCAAGGGGTCGAGGCGGCGGAACGATGCCCGTGAATGCCCCACAGCGCAACAGTTTCTACCACGAGACCGCGACCCTGGCAAAGCGCCGCGGGGATGCACCGGACGTGACCGTGTCCTCCACCACGCAGCGCTCCCAGCCGGTGCCCGCCGGCCTCGCGATCACCCGTTGTTCGGCCGACTCCCAGCCTCCCGTGCCCAGGCTGCTTGCGAACTGCGGCCTGTAGCTCATGCCGCTCCCGACCCGCC
>JBGSUP010000106.1:0-4865 GCA_041753485.1 Akkermansiaceae bacterium | reverse complement strand
CCCCCGCCGTGCAACCCGCGCCTTCGCCGCCTTTCGCGGCGATGTTCGGCGTGCTCGGACTCGTCTGCCTCGCTCGCCGCAGACATTGAGTTCGCCTCCTCGCACCAGGAACCGGGAAATCCGAATTTCCCCAAAAATCGTCTTGCCCCGCCCAAGGTCGGCACCTAAATCTCCGCTCCACCCGCAAGGGGCGTTAGCTCAGTTGGTAGAGCACTTGCATGGCATGCAAGGGGTCAGCGGTTCGAATCCGCTACGCTCCACTTGTTCGATTTTCAAAGGGTTGTGAATCAAAAGTCTCCTCAAAAGGCCATTTTGAGAACGAAAGTGGGAACAAATCCGCCAAATTCTTTATTGGCTTTTATCGTTTCAGCTTTCCGAAACTTCCTGTTCCTACGCCCCTGACTCAACGAGGGCGTTTCATGAAGTCACCCGCTCAGCGTGCTTGGTGATGCCCAAGTCAACCGCCGACTGCACCAGCACTTGGATCGTTGGCAGGCAGCCACGGAAAACGAGCTTCCCGAGAGCTTCCGCCCCGTGCTGCTCGAACAACCCACTGACCAAGGCGTTCACGAACGAACTGTTCGCGCTGCGGATTCCGGTGAAATCCAGAATCACCTGCTCGCAATTCGCGAGGTTCAGGTAGGCATCGATGTTCGACACCCGGAAACGATACGCTTCCGACCCGTCGCTCAGGCGGGGGCCGAATTCATCGCGCAAATGGATTTCGTGCGTCATGGCTGGAACGTAGCAGGATTCACGGAGGCCCGCAAGGGGATCTCCAACTCCTTGGCTTGGTGGAGCTTGGCCTCGAAATCGGCCGCCTCGGAGCGACGGAATGAAATCGCCACCAAGGTCCCGGGCAAACGGACACCGCTCGCGAAGCGCCCTTTTTTCCACACGTAATCCTTGCCGCGGATGACCGACCCGCCGCCGCTGGCGATCAACATGTGGCCACCCATGAGATCAACGATGCGCGAACTTAGAGTCAGGCCCACGCCTTCATTGGATGGCTGGCCCTTGCTGGACACGCGGGCCGCCATCGCCTGCTCGATGATGCCCTCGTCCGCTAGATCCTGTGCCCACGGGAAACCCGCTTCCTTCAAGCTGCCAGGGATGCCACAGCCACAGTCCGCGATAGCAATCCTCACGAACCCATCCGCCGGCGTTGTCTGCGCAGCCACAAAACCCGCGCCCCGGCTGTGCTGGCGGACATTGTTCGCCATTTCGGTGATCAGATACCACGCCGCATCGTAAAGGCCCGCATTCGGACTTTCGTAATCTTCGCCACCGGGAGCGATGCACGCGGCGATCCGCGCTCCGAGATCCTCCACCTGATGGTGGATTTCCTCCAAGGGCACAAATCTCCCGCTTGGATCGCGACGCGCAAACAATTCGCCTCCATCCTCCCACCCGCAGAGTCGCAGCAGATTCATGCGTCGCAGGTAATCCCGGATGCCGCATGTCTCCAAGCCCACCACGTTCGTCGTCAGGCGCTTGCGTTCCCGTCCGGCCATGAACGCCGCGAGTGCCGCCAGCCCCGCCGGGGAAACCCGCTGGAGCCCCGTGAAATCAAGCAGCAACTCTGATGCGTCCGAATGCTCCGCAAGCTGCCCGAGAAACGGCAGCAAGCCATCCGCGTTGATCGTTTTCGGGAAAATCAGCATCACGGGTATCGCGTGTCGGCGGACTCTGTTTCCGCGTCCGCGAGTCCAAGGATATGGTGGCCCGCAGGCATCGCCGCAATCCTGAAAACGGGAAACCGCGATTCGCAGAACCGGCCGCATCAATCATCATGATTCTCACACGCCTTGAAGTGGCGAAGATGGGGGATGACTTCGCCATACGCCTCCCCGAATTCCATAAAAGTCGATAGGACACACAAGGAACTTGCCCGATGGATGCGAACCGGATTGGATAGATGCCGTCCGTAGAGATTCGGACCGGGGCGTTACAACCCCGCGTGAAGCGGAAGGCGTTGACCGAATCAACGCCGCCACCAGACCGAAAGGTCGGGGTGGCGGCGGCGCATGTTCAGGCTGCCCCTCGGGGTGGCTAAAGGTCGTCGCGGTCGTCTTCGCGCGGCTTGTAAACACCCCGGCCACCTTGGGAAACCGGGGTGGCTGGTTTGGTTTCAGTCTCCACCACAAATCCGATGAAAACATCGAAAGCCCCAACTGCATCCGTTGCGGGTGCCCGCCTTGCCTCGTCTGCCCCGTGTGCGCTTCTCGCCTTGGGCATTCAGCTTCTCAGTCTCGCCGCCATTGCCACGGCAGCACCTGCGGACTTGGATCCTGATTTCGGCACGGGGGGACGTGTCGTTTTCGAGCAATCGACAGGATCTGGGTTCGAGAGCTGGAATCAAGTCCTGCCGCTGCCGAACGGAGACGCCCTGGTTGCCGGTTGGACGCAAACAAGCACGGGCTACGTCACAGGCAGATTCATCGTCCGACTGGACACGGACGGTGCCCGCGTTTCATCTTTTGGAACTGATGGGCAAGTAACCTTGAACCTCGGGAGTTCAACCAGCGGCGTCATTGATGATCTTCTCGTCCTGCCGGGCGGGAGAATCCTCGCGGTGGTTTCAGAGAACTATGCACTGAATACAAAAATCACTGGGATCGGGGACTTTGCCCACGAGAATGTCGCGGGCGGTGTCGATGCGGCGTTTGGTGTCGGAGTCGAGCATGGGGATTAGATGGGTGCGGTGCCTTTGCAGTCCGGGTATTTCGTGCAGCCCCAGAACTGGCTGCCTGCGTTCTTGCCGGATTTGGCGGTGCGGAGCGCCATGAGGGCTCCGCACTGTGGGCATGGCGGGATTTTCAGATCTGTCTGATCAGACGGATCTGGCTGATCTTTTTTGCGGTGTGCGATGCGGGCGGTGGCGAGTTGCTCGCTGTAGCCGCCGCCTTCCACGAATGCCTGTTCGAGGGCGGCGATTTGCCGGTCGAGCAGGTAGTTCGCCTGATGGATGAGGCAGATGAGGGCATTCGCCCGGATGGCGGGGTCCGCGTGCTCCAGCCACGGAGCGTAGAGCTCCCAGCGTTGCTGGTCTGAGAGATCCGTCATATCCGACGGATTGGCCGGATCTGTCTGATCTCTGCGGAACTCCTGCGGGACGCGGCGCACGGCGCTGTCCTCGGGGCTGTCCGGTGCCCACTGCGGCAGGCGGCGGTGCCGCAGGAAATCCTCGTAATCCAGAAGCAGCTCCTCCAGGCTGGCGCGGGCAACGTTGATGAGGCGCAGTTCGGTCTGTGATGAAGTGGCGGCGGCGCGGCTGCCCTCGGCGATGTTCTGGCGTCCGGAGCGGGCAGCCTGCACCATTTGGTCCACGGTGCGGGAACGGGCATCCACGAACATTTTGCAGAACCAGACGGTGCCGTCATAAATGATCGTGGATGTCTGGAAACCGCAGGTGTCACGATAGCCACCGCTGGGTCTGAGCTTTTGCCAGCGCCGCTTGACCGGTGGCGGCCTTCACCACGCCATGCGCCGCCAGCTCGTAATGAAATGATTCCTTGCCTCGGGCTGGAGAATTCATTATCTGCGGCAATGCCGTGAAAACCTCATCATGCAGACGCTGGATGCGCAGCCTGGTTCCGACCGCGCTGCACATCATGATGGCATTTACCGGTGCCGCGGGCGCCGCTGAAAACGCCGACGAAGGAAACAGCCCGATTCAGCAGCTTCCCCTCACCCTGCCTGCGGGAATTGAGAGCTCGATGGTCCCGCTGCGTTGGACTCAGGGCGGTTGGGTGCTGGTGCCGGTGTTGATCGACGGCCGTGAGCAGCTGTGGTTCAAGATCGCCACCGGCTGGCAATACAGCAAGATCGACAAAGCCGTTGCCGACCGGCTGGATTTGCCCGTAATCTCGCCGGGCGGGTATATCCCGCAGGATATTCGTGACCAAGTCGAGTTTGGCTTGAACTACGTGCGTGTCACCGAGTTGCGCTGCGGCAACGCACGGGTTTCTCCCGCGATCCTGCAGACGATGGACCTCAGCTCCATTTCCGAGGTCACCATGAAGCTTTACGGCCAGCCGGTCGCCGGCGTGCTGGGCTGGGACCTGCTCTCGACGATTCCCTTCGACCTCGACCTGGGAGCCCTCGAATTGCGCTGGCTGAGCGCAGCCGCGCCGCCGGAAGGGGCGCAGCGGGCTGAAATCGTAACCCGCGGCGGTCTCCCATACGTCGCGGCCCGGCTCGGCGGGGGAGTCGAGGCAATGATGATGGTGAACACCGCTGGCAGCGGCTGCCTGCTCGATCGGAATTTCGTCAGCCAACATCTGGCGGAGATCTGGTCGGGCCGCGCGCTGACTGGCGGCAGGGATTTCTACTTCACCAAGCCGGATGACGACGGGCTGCCAATGCCTGACGCCGCTGCTACGACCATTCAGCAGGGACGTTGGATAAGAGTGGCGTGCCTGGGCGATTCGGTCGAGCTTCCGACCGGACTGCATCCCGAGGACCGCACTCACAGTGACATGCAGATCGGAATGCAAATGCTGCGTCGTCATTTGATGCAATTCGACGGGCCTGGCGGAGCACTATGGACGCGCGGTTCGCCGCTCACTCCGGAGCAGGCGGTGGCAAGGCGCAAGACGGAATATCCCACCGCTTTGCTCGACTGGGCGCTGTTCCATGCTGTCACTTGCGATGATCCGGTGGCGGTGAGGGAACTGCTGGACGCCGGTGCGAATCTCGAAGTCGGATGCGGGGGTCGTCCGCCGCTTATCGATGCCTGCCGGTGTTCCGCGCGTGCCGCAGTGCGTGCGTTGCTCGATGCGGGTGCCGCCGCCGACCCCAAACCGGAGGATGTGCCGAACAGCCTGCCCCTGGTGGCGGCTGCGATGGCAGACGATGTGGAA
>JBGSUP010000105.1:0-2608 GCA_041753485.1 Akkermansiaceae bacterium | reverse complement strand
AGGATTTCCTCCCGGTGCTCGACCACCGGGAGTTCCGCGGGATAGTTCCAATTTCCGGAGAATTCAGTCATTTCAGCGCGCCCCCGGGGACCGGTCGGCAGCGGCAAGCGTTCGCCGCGATCCTCAAGCAGGCAATCGCGGATTGAAAAAATCACCGCGCCCCGGGGCCGCGAAGCCGGTTCACCATGATTTGCAACTTTTCCGTGCGGCGGGGTTTGATCGTTACCAACCACCACCAACACCATGAAAACCACGATCAGAATCGCATGTCTGGGAATCCTCACCGCCGCCACCTTGCCGAACGCCAGTGCCCAGGCAAGGGCGCGACTCTGGCGCGACCATGGAAACCGCGGGCTGAACGGCGAGAGGGGTGCCATGCGCGAGGAAGCCCTGCTCGATAAAAAGGACACCCACGGCCCGCTCGGAGTCTGGGAAAAGGACCGGCGGCCGGCGGATCTCGAAAGATACCACGCCGCCACCTATGACCGGATCCGCGCGCTCCTCGCAAGCGGCGCGCTGGCCGAGGCGCAGGGGACGGTTTTCAAGAAACGCCATGAGGAAATCACCGCAGAACTGATCGCCAGACGCGCCGAAGGTCTGACCGACACCACCCGGAGCGAAGTGCGAGGCGAACTCGACAAGCTCAACGACGAGATCAACGCCATCATCAAAACCGCTGATCAAGGGGACCTCCGCACGCCGATTCTCAACGCCAAGCAGCATGGCATTGAGGAGAAAATAGAGTTCGGGGAGCGCAGCGGACGCCTGTCCAAGAGCGAGGCATCCAGCCTGCGCCGGAAACTCGGACGCGTGCAGGATCTCGAACAGCGCCTGAAAGACGGCAATCTAACGACGCGCGAGCGCGAACGCCTCCACGAGGAGGCAAACGAGGTCATCGTCGATCTCCATCGCGAACTGATGAACAAATGAAACCGGCGGGCTCAAGACGCTCGTTTTCAAGCCAGGCACGCGCGGATTGAATCGAACCACCGCGCAAATCACTCGGTGCTGAACTTGTGAACCATCACATGCGTGTAGGTCTCCCCCGGACGCAGCACGCAGGATGGAAACGATGGCTTGTTAGGCGCATCCGGAAACCCCTCCGTCTCAAGGCACAATGCAGTGCGGTGGGGGTATTTGACGCCCCCCTTGCCGGTGACGGTGCCGTCGAGGAAATTGCCGCCATAAAACTGGATGGCGGGCTGATCGGTGGAAATCTCCATCACCCGTCCGGACTTGGGATCCTTCAGGCGGGCGGCAAGCCGCACGCCGGGGGCCTCGTCAAGCACCCAGCAATGGTCGTAGCCACCGCCGAACTTGAGTGCCTCGAAATCCGCGGCCAAGCGCGCGCCGATGACGGTGGCTTTGCGGAAATCCATCGGCGTGTCCGCCACTGGCGCAATCCGGCCAGTCGGGATCAGGCCGATATCGGTCGGGAGATAGTTTGAAGCGGCCAGCATCAGCTCATGATCGTTGATTCGGGTGGCCGGATCACCGGAGAGATTCCAGTAGCTGTGGTGGACGATGTTGAGGATGGTGGGCGCGTCGGTGGTGGCGCTGGCCTCCCATTTCAACTCGTTGGCATCGGTGAGGGCGTAATTGACCTTCACGGTGAGGTTTCCGGGGTATCCCTCTTCGCCATCCTTCGAGAGATAGGTGAACTCCACGCCGTGGTCACCGACGGGTTTACCGGTCCACAGCACCTTGTCGAAGCCCCTGAGGCCGCCATGAAGATGGCAGGGGATGCCACCGGGCTCGTTGTTGGTGGCGAGGGTGTATGGTTTGCCGTCCAGCGTGAACTTGCCGTCCTTGATGCGGTTGCCGAAACGGCCGACGGTGGCACCGAAGTAGGAGGTGTTGGAAAGCCATCCTTCGAGCGTGTCGTAGCCGTGGGTAATGTCGGCGGATTTGCCATGTTTGTCCGGCACTTCCATGGATACGAGGGTCGCGCCGTATTCGGTGACGCGGGCTTTCAGGCCCTTGCGGCTGGTCAGGGTGAAAATTTTCACATCACGGCCGTCCGGCAGAGTGCCGAACACTTCCTGTCTCACTGGGCCGGGTTCGCTGGTTTCGGCCGCGTTCAGTCCAGCGCTGAGGGCAACGATCATCGCAGGCACTATCATTTTGGTTTCTTTCATGGGCTTCCTTCGGATGGTGATTCGGTTTCCCAAGAAGAACTGGATTTTCCAAGTTGCGCAATTCAGAACTGGTGGGTCCCGGACACGCGGTAGAGGAGATTCTGGCCGCTTGCGAGATTGCCGCCACGCGCTTTGAACCCGCTGGCGATGCAAGTGACAAGTGCCGGGAACAGGGGTCGAACCTGCACACCTTGCGGTACTAGATCCTAAGTCTAGCGCGTCTGCCAATTCCGCCATCCCGGCCGGGATGGCCGCAGACTAACGCCCTGCGAATCCGGGGCAAGAACTCAATGAGGCTCTGGAACGCACACTCGCCTTGGATTCAAACGGCTTTTCCATTGCATTGGGCTGGATCCGGTGATGATAGTCGGCCCGCGTGAGCCTGTTGAAATCCATCATTTTTGTCCGCGGCATTCCTTTGTCCCTGGCCATGGCCGTGCTTCTGCCGCTCCCGTGCGCAGCAGCTCCGC
>JBGSUP010000104.1:0-2209 GCA_041753485.1 Akkermansiaceae bacterium | reverse complement strand
TGCCACCGTTTTCGTCAGTTCCCACATCCTCAGCGAGCTTGCGGAAATGTGTTCTTCGCTCTGCGTGATGAACCGCGGCAGGCTGTTGGCATCGGGCACCGTTGATCAGGTCCGCCACCAGCTCGGCAGCACCGAACGCGTTCTAACGGCCACGCTGCTGGGCCGCCACGGCGAGGCGTGCGAGTGGCTTTCCTCACAGCCCGCCGTGCATGACCTCAAGATCGCCGGCCAACAACTCATCTTCGGTTTCACCGGCGACGACGAGGCCCAGGCGGATCTCATGGAAGGCATCCTCCGCCTCGGCATCCGCATGCGGGCCTTCGAGGAAAAACGCTCGTCTTTCGAGGACATCCTGGTGGAAGTCGCCGAAAACAACCGCCACGCATGAAATCCGGAACTTCCAACTCTTCGGCCGGCCGGCATTCTGCATGGAACATCTGGGAGAACCCGATTTTCAGGCGCTACTGCCGATCGCGCCTGCGTCCTGCAGGAGTCGGGGTTGCCTCGCTGATCGCACTGATGATCTCGGGTTTCATCGTCGGGATGTCCAATTCCGTCGGTATCAACCAGGAGATGACACCGTCGGATGCGGCACGTCCAGCGATCATCGCGTTGCTGTTGTTTCAGGGCCTGATCTTATTTGTGCTCGGCACGGCCCAGGTGGCTGGCGGCATGACTGCGGAGCGCGATGAATCGGTGATTGACTATCAGCGGCTGATTCCGATGTCGCCATTGTCGAAGGTGCTAGGCTACCTCTTCGGGCTCCCGATCCGCGAATATGTGATGTTCCTCGTCACCCTGCCCTTCACCGCATGGAGCCTGTGGCGGGGTGAGGTGTCATGGCATGTCTGGCTGCCGCTTTATGGCGTCATGTTTTCCTCGACGTTACTCTATCACTTCACCGGGCTTTTGACCGGCACCGCGGTAAGGAACCGCCGCTGGGCATTCCTGATTTCCATCGGGCTTGTGTTTCTGCTCTACACCGTCATCCCGCAGGCCGCGAAGTTCGGGCTGGTCTTCTTCAAGTATCTGACGATCACGCCGGTCTATATGGAGAACCTGCCGAAACTCCTGCCAGAGACCGCCGGGACCGCGCTCAAAACCATCCAGAATCTGGCACCGACAGTGAAGTTCTTCAATCTGGATTTCTCGGAGGCGGTCTTCACCTGGTTCTCCCAAGGCGGACTGATCCTCACTTTCATCGTCATGCTTTGCCGGAAATGGCGGCGGACCGAGGCGCATTTGTTAGGAAAACCATGGGCCGCCGGATTCTTCGTGTGGGTCCAGTTCCTGTTTTTGGGAAACGCGCTGCCACTCATCGCTCCCGGGAATCTTTTCCCCTCGCGGGCGTTCAGCCGGATGGTGCGGCTGAGTCCCGACTGGGTGCCCCAGCCCGCCGAAGCGGTGCTCATGTCGGGCATTTACGGACTGGTGACGCTGGCCCTCGTGTTCGTGCTGGCGATGATCATCACCCCCACGGTGGACCACCAGCTGCGCGGCTGGCGGCGCGCGCGCAAACAGGGCGAAACCACGCTGCCCCGGCTGGCGGACGCATCCACCGGCTACTGGTTCGTGCTTGTGATGGCCCTCGCCGGCGCACTCGGCTGGTTCATTTTCACCCGCGCCCTGGTGGAATCCCGCTGGTTTCCCGGGCACGAGGTATCGCTTGGCACGCTCGGGTTTTTCGCCGTGGTGATGGTCGCCTGCGGCGTCGGATTCCAGGCACTGCTCGAAACCAAGGGCGGACGCGTCGTCGGCCTGGCGGCGATCCTGCTGGGAATCGCGCCGGTCATGGCAGGCTCGGTGCTCGGGGCGATCAGCAACCGCATGATCCCCGCAGCGGCCTGGTTGATCGGGATCTCGCCGCTGAGCATGCCTTTTTATGCCTCGGGCACGCTGCTCTCGATTTCCGAATTGCCCACCGAGGCCGCCCGCGCCATTCCGAGAGCCTTCAACTTCTGGCTATTGGTCGCCGTGCTCACGACTTCCTGGCTCTCCGCCCGGCTGCGGAATTCCCGCAAGGCCATGGCAGAGAGCATTTTCACGGATCCCGCCGGATAAGCCCGAAGCACCGGTCATCAAAAAAGCTTCAGGTGCCCGGATCTCATCCCGGGCGTTCGCAGCCAACGAAAAAGCCGCCGGAGTAACTCCGGCGGCTTGCTAAATTCATTGCAGTCTTGGCAATCGAAGATCAGGCGAGGGTGCCTTC
>JBGSUP010000103.1:0-3009 GCA_041753485.1 Akkermansiaceae bacterium | reverse complement strand
GCGCATCGAGCCGCATGCCTTCGAGTTGGTCGAGGACGGGACGGAGCCGGGCGATGATCCCGCCGCTGTCGGGCCGCCGGTCCACGGCGGCACCGGCAGGATTGTTAGAACCGGACATGAGGGTTGTTGCGTTCGGCGACGGCGATTTCAAAATCCGGAAGATGCCCGAAACCGAAGAGTCCGGCCACGATGGAGGATGGGAACATGTCAACGGAGTTGTGATAATCCATGATCGAAGCGTTGTAGGTGCGTCGTGCGGCGGCGATCTGCGCCTCGCACTCGGCGAGCTGGCGCTGGAGCATCACGAAATTTTCCGCGCTCTTGAGATCCGGGTAGGCTTCGGCAAGGCCGATCAGCCGACCGACTTCCTGCCGCAGTGTTTCCTGCGCCTGCCATCCGGCACCGGGGGCGGCGACGTGCTGGCGGGCACGCGTGACGGATTCCAGCACCTCGCGTTCATGGCTTGCGTAGGCCTTGACCGTTTCGACGAGGTTGGGAATGAGGTCGAAACGTTTCTTCAACTGCACATCGATCGTGGCGAAGGCGAAACGCACCTGGTTGCGGTGGTTGACCAACCCGTTGTAGGTGAATGCCAGCCACAGCAGCGGCACGGCGAGAATCAGCAAGAGCAACCAAGGCGCATCCATCGGCGGTAGTTATCCAGATCACCGCGCGGCTGGCGATGACAAGATTCGCGCGAGTCACCCCATCCGGGGATGGCATCCGCCCGTAGATCGGGACCATTGCGCTGCGCGGGTGGTCAGCGCCCCGGTCAAGTCGGAGTCGGTGCAGTGGGCGGCAGGGGCGCGCCCATGGCTTCCGCGGCGGCGCGCAGGAGTTCGACTTCGCCGTCCTTCAGGGTGCCGTCGGACATCGAGGCGAGGCCGCAGAGGCGGAGGATGCGTGATTTGACCAGCGGTGTGGATTGATCAAATCGCGTCAAGGCGTCAGCGACGAGGTCCAGCGTGCACTCGGACGGATCCAAGCGTTCCAATTCGGTGCCGGTGTGCTCGCGGTAGTCACCGGCCGCGGCGTCGAGCGCGGCGGGGTCGCCGGATTGCCCGGCGAAGGCACCTAACAGAATCGCGGTCTCGCGTTGCAGGTCGTTGATGGACCGGTATTGGATGCGGGCGACCGTGCGCAGTCCCAGGCCGATGGCGACGTGGCGCTCCAGCACGCGTTCGAGCATGAATTCGAAAAGCGAGATCTCGCCATCGACTTCGATGAGCGTGCGGGTGAGCCCGAGAAACGCGCGGGCTTCATGGTGGCTCATGCGGCGGAGCCATGGCAGCGAAAGATCCACGAGCGCGAGTTTTTCGGCCGCACTGCGGTGTGCGAGTTGCCGGTGCCAGTCCTTGGCGGCGAAGGTGGTTTCGGGATCGGTGGTTTCGCCCAGCACGGCCAACGCGTTGTCGTGAGCCACACCGTCCCGGGCAAGCAGCAGCCCGTAGAGCAGAACCTTGGCCTCCTCTTTCGAGTGAAATCCGATGTTGGCATTTTGCAGCACACCACGGATGGCCGAGCCGATGTGCGGGTCGATCCGCGCGCTTTTTCCGAGTGAGTCGAGCGCTTTGGATGCTTGCTCCGGCGCGAGCGACGCCACGGGTGCGCCGCTGAGCATGGAAACCGGGCCGGCTTGTCTGTTCGATGGGGTTTCGCGTTCGGATTCCAGCAACTCGCCATTCCACGCCGGCTCCAGTGCGCGGATCCGGCTTTCCAGCGGCGGGTGGGTGGCGAAACCGAATCGGATCAAATCACTGCCGGCGAAAAACAAATGCCGCGCCTCGGATGCGCCGGAAGACCGAATGGCGCCTTGCAGACTGAAGCCGCCGATTTTTTTCAGCGCGTTGGCGATGCCCGCCGGATAGCGGGTGAACTGCGCGGCAGAGGCATCCGCCAGGAATTCGCGCTGGCGTGAAACCCCGGCCTGAATGAGGCGGGCGAAGAGCGCTCCGATGGAGCCGATCAGCCACGCGGCCGCACCGGCCACGCCGATTACCAAAACAACCGCGCCGACAGCCTTGGAGCTATCGCCGCCAATGCGGACATGGCGCAGGATCCGAAACAAGATCTGTCCGAGCATGGCAATCATCACCAGCCCGAAAATACACCCGGTAAGGCGCATGTTGAGCTTCATGTCGCCATTCAGGATGTGGCTGAACTCGTGGGCGACCACCCCCTGCAATTCATCCCGGTTCAGCCGTTCCAAACACCCGCGCGTGATGCCGACCACCGCGTTGGCGGGATCCGTCCCCGCGGCGAAGGCGTTGATGCCATCCTCGTCATCCATGATCCACGCCTCGGGCGCGGGGATGCCGGATGCGATGGCCATTTCCTCGATCACATTGAGCAAACGGCGCTCTAACAGATCAGTGGTGGATGGGTCCACCGCGCGTCCGCCGAGATCACGCGCAACCACCGAGCCGCCTGCGGAAAGCCGGGTGAGTTTGTAGAGGCTGCCGACAAGGATCAGCCCGCCTGCCGCCGGTCCCACAAAAAGGGCAAGCTGCGGATCCTGCCAATCGATCCCGCCTTGATAGGGAACGCCCTCCGCGGCCAGCCATGCCTTGATCATCACCGCTGCGGCGTAGAGCGATGCGATCACGCCGATGATCGCAAGCGAGAACCAAACGATGAGCCAGCGGCTGGCGACGCGCGCCCGCTCCTGCGCCTCGAAGAAATTCATCAGCTTGGCGTGTTGGATCAAAACTGTACCTTCACCACCTCGCGCTCGGCGGGGTTGGTGATTTCAAACGACTGGGCGGCGGTGAAGTTGAACATGCCGGCGATGATGTTGGTGGGGAACACCTCGCGCTGGTTGTTATAGTGCATCACCGCATCGTTATAAGCCTGCCGGGCGAAAGCGACGCGGTTTTCGGTGGAGGTGAGTTCCTCGCTGAGCTGCATCATCGTCTGGTTCGCCTTGAGGTCCGGGTAGGCTTCCGAAAGGGCGAACAGGCGGCCGAGCGTGCCGCCGAGACCGGCTTCAGCCTGGCCGAGCGCCACCAT
>JBGSUP010000102.1:0-11584 GCA_041753485.1 Akkermansiaceae bacterium | reverse complement strand
CGTGCCGCCGATGCCATGGCTGAGCAAGAAAGCCCCGGCGGCACCTGGAGTCAGCGCCGCAGTCAGTGGCCGCGACACAGTGGTCCGCTGGCAACCGGACGGAACCACTGCGAAAGTCGCGGTGCAGGCCCGCACTGGCGGCACTTGGCGCACCATGCGAATTGCCTCGGTTCGGGCAGGCCAGGTGGTGTTTCCACGGGCTGATGCGATCGCGGTGACCGCGCTCGATCGTTATGGCAATGCCAGCGCGCCGAAAGTGCTCGCGCTGCGTTGAGGTTTCCGCCATAGCAGCGTTTATGGGGAAGGTGCATCCGAATTTCCTGCTGCTGGCAGTGATCGCCCCGGTTTTTGCCTGGTCCGCCTGGCATCCCTTCGACCGGCTCACCTGGTGGTTGGAGGTGTTTCCGGTGATTCTCGGATTCGTGGCGCTGTTCGTGGCGCAAGCGAGGGGCTGGCGCTTTTCCCAGCTCGCGCTGGTCTTGATCGCGCTGCACATGATCGTGCTTTTGGTCGGGGGCCACCACACCTATGCCAGGGTGCCGCTCGGTGATTGGGTGGGAGATCTCATGGGGTGGGAAAGAAACCACTATGACCGCCTCGGCCACATCATGCAGGGCCTGGTGCCGGCGATCATCTGCCGTGAAATTTTCCTGCGCATCCGCGTGATCGCCCACCGTGGATGGCTCGGCTTCTGCGTGGTCGCGGTCTGTCTCGCGATCAGCGCCACTTACGAACTCATCGAGTGGGCGGCGGCCTTGTTGTCCGCCGAGGCTGCGGCATCGTTTCTAGGCACCCAGGGCGATGGCTGGGATACCCAGTGGGACATGTTTCTCGCGGGAATGGGTGCCTTGGCCGCGGTTTTGCTGCTCTCCAGGATCCATGACAAGTCGATGGCGCGCCTGTGAAATTTCCCGCGCTCCGATCTTGCCACGCCGCCAGCCAGGCATTTGACTTCCGGCCACATCATTTCCCGCCATTGTGAAAGCCCACGAACTTTATTCCGCCGTCGATCCCGCAATCGTCACCGAAATCCTCGACTGGTTCCGCGCCAACGACCGGAATGTGTATAAATCAGCCGTCGCCACGCTCGCTGGAAATCGCAAACTACGCCCGGTTTTCATCCAGAAAAAACCTCTCACCGAGCAGTATGCATGGATTCACAAAACACTGAAGCTCAATGCCTGTGACACCGTCGGCGAGCACTTGCTCCAAGCCTACCTGATGGCCGCCCGGCAATCGTTGCTCGCGATGTTCTGTGATGGCTTGGGCATTCCCCACGATGGCAAGGGCTCGGTGGTCGGTGAACTGCCGAAGAAATTGGATGCCGAGCGCCTCACCGCCACCATCGACCGCCTGGTGGACTTGTTTGATCCGAAGCTGCTCACCCTCTACCTCCACTGCTTCAACATGCAGGTCCCTGGTGGCTGGCCGGAACTCACGGCGAAGCTCAGTTCCGACGAGCGCCTGGTGCTGGCCTGAAGGTGGCGGGCACAATCCGGATCGGGTGCCGGTGGCGGCTGAGATGCCACGTGTTGCAACTGGTGCTCCGTCTGCGGCTCATTGCTCGCTCGAGCGGTGCGATGTTCTTACTTTCCAGCCCGGGATTGGTGACTTAGCTTGCCGCCGATGATCGGATTTGCCCGTGCCTGCCTGCTGTTCAGTCTCTCCGCCATGCTGCTGGTTCCGGCGCGTGCCGACCATGTGATCGTGACCGGCGGACCTGCCTTGCGGAAATGGGAAAACCTCCGGGTTCCGCGGGATCAGCATGACCGTTGGTGGGCGAATTTCGTGCGCGCCTCCACGCTGCGCATGGCGGAGGTGCGCAAGGCCTACGGTCCGGACGCGCCGTTGGTCTGGATGGTTTTCCAACCGGGTTACCAGACGCGGGGCCGCGAGGATGGCAAACCCTACACCCAGTGGATCGCCTCGCTCGCCGCCGAGCGCAGGGCCAAGCTCATCTGGTTCAACAGTTCCGGTGGGTTCATTCAAGCGCTCAACTCGCGCCCGCGCGGCTCGATCAAGACCTTCGATTTCTTCGGCCACTCGAACCGCCACGCGTTCATGTTCGATTATGGCAATGACATTATGGCGGTCTCCACCGCATGGCTCCATGAACGCGACCTGCCGCGGATCAAATCCTCGATCTTCGATCGCAACGCCTACTGCAAAAGCTGGGGCTGCCACACCGGTGAAAGCATGAGCGCCGTCTGGAAACGCTCGGTGGGAGTCTCCCTCGAGGGTGCCAGAGGTCCCACCAACTACGTGGTGGTGGGCCAGGGGAAAATGCCTGCGGTCAGCGGATCGTGGGCGCGCTGAGGCCGGAAAAGCTCGGTTTCGTCCGCTTCTCTGGAAATCAACGGCGTGCACGCCGCCGCTTATTCCGCCGGGACGTGGGGCTCGAAAGTCATGGCGCGTTCGTGTTCGCGTGCCTTGGCTGCCTTTTTCGCCTGCTGATAGAAATGCTCCTGGGCGCGGAACGGCTTGGATCCTTTGGCGCGGACAATGCGCCGGGAAGTGCCATCCGGCAGCAACACCGAGGCTTGGGTGTTGTCTTGGAAAAACGCGCCGAGAATTCGGATGAGCCGGCGCTTCAGGACCGGCTCCTCGATCGGGATCATGAGTTCGACGCGTTTCTCAAGATTGCGTGTCATCCAGTCGGCGGAGGCGACATAGACTTTCGCATCACCGCCCTGGAGGAAATGGAACAGCCGGGCGTGTTCGAGGAAGCGGTCGATGATGGACACGACCTCGATGTTTTTCGAGTGTTTCGGGTCGCCGGGTTTGAGGCAGCAGATGCCGCGGACATTGAGTTTGATCTCCACGCCGGCGCGCGAGGCCTTGTAGAGGGCGTCGATGATTTCGGGATCCTGGAGCGAGTTGACCTTGGCGGTGATGCATGCCGGAAGTCCCTGTTTCGCGCGTTCCGCCTCACCGGTGATGAGATCCAGCAGCGTGGCCTTCATCGCGGTGGGCGCGGGAATGAGGCGTTGGAAACGCAGCAGCTTGGACCTGCCGGAGACGGCATTGAAGAAGAGCGACGCGTCGTTGCCATATTCCGGTTTGCACGTTAGATAGGAAATGTCGGTGTAAAGCCGCGAGGTGGTTTCATTGTAATTGCCGGTGCCGAGATGGACGTAGCGGCGAAGGTGGCCGGACTCGCGGCGGATGATCATGCAGATCTTGGCATGGGTCTTGAGGCCCTTCACGCCGTAAACGATCTGCGCACCGGCGCGTTGGAGTTCGTCGGCACGGTCGAGATTGCGCGCTTCATCGAAGCGGGCCTTGAGCTCGACCAGCGCGGTGACATGCTTGCCGTTTTCCGCGGCCTTGATCAGCGCGTCGATGATGCGGGACTTCTTGGCGGTGCGGTAGAGGACCTGTTTGATGGCCACCACATCGGGGTCCACGGCGGCCTCTTCGATCAGGCGCAGCACCGGCTCGAACGATTCGTAAGGATGGTGCAGCAACAAGTCGCCGGAGGCGATGGTTTCAAACATCGATGCGCCGGGCGCGATCGCCGGCGAGCTCTGGCCCGGCCAATCGGCGTCACGCAGGTGATCGAAGTCCGGCAGGAAGGCCAGTTCCATCAACGAGGCGAGTCCGGGCGGGCCGCCTAACAAATAGGTTTCCTGCGTTCCGGCGGCAGTCACCTCGCGGATCATGCGGGCAAGGTCGCGCGGGGCGTCCGCACGCAACTCCAGGCGCACGGTGTCGGCGAAACGCCTGGCGGTGAGCACATCCTCCATTTCGTCGGCGAGATCGATGGTGTCGTCCTCCTGCACCGCGATGTCGCCATTGCGGGTGACGCGGAAGGTGGTGGTGGTGGTGACGGTTTCGCCGGGAAACAAACGCGCCGCATGGATGGCGACCAGATCCTCGATGAGCAGAAACGCATGCGAGCTGCCTTCCCCGGTGACGACAACCCGGCGGCCAAGGGTTTCCGGGATCGGGATGAGAGCGTGGCGGGAGTCCTTGGTCACCGGATCCGTCAAGCGGCAGGCGACGATGAGATGCAGCGCCGGCACGACTGGCGGGGCCTCACCCGGATCCACCGCCAGCGGTGTGAGCAGCGGAAAAACCAGATCTTCGAAGGTCGCGGCGAGTTGGGTGGATTGGCCGAGGGTCAGATCCGCTGGAGCTAACAGGCGGATTCCGGCATTTTCGAGGCAGGGGACCAGCGTTTCATTGAAGAGCGCGTATTGATCGGCCTTCATCTTGAGAATCCGGTCGCGCAGCGCCGCCAGGTTGCGCGTGGGCGTGAGTCCCGATGCGTCTGGTTGTTTCATGCCGCTGCGGCGCATGGCCATCAGTCCGCCAACGCGCACCTGGAAGAACTCGTCAAGATTCGAGGCGGTGATCGCCAGGAACTTGACCCGTTCTAACAACGGAAGGTCGTCGCGCCTGGCCTCATTGAGCACGCGTTGGTTGAACTCCAGCCATGAAAGCTCGCGGTTGAGGTAGGGAGTGGGCATTTTAGTGATCTGGAATTTGAAATTTTAAATCATCTCAGCTGTCTTCATCGATCACCACGCCGAGACCGAAGACCTGTTCGAAGAGATCCGCCTTGGAGGCCATGGCGAGACGCTCGACGGCGGCATCGGCAAGTCCGGGAAGACGGATGCGGAGCTTGCCCGCGTCGCGGCGAATCTCGATTTGGGAAACCCGCTGGGCATGGGTGCGCTCGAGCGCATCGGCAACGCGCAGCAGGGCGGCGAGCTTGGAGACGCGGATCCGGTCGTCGGTGGTCAGCGCGGCGTAGCTCGGGTGGTCGAGAACCGGAATGGAGTGCCGGTGATAGCGTGCGACCAGCGCGACGATGGTGACGTCCATCCGGTCGAGCCCGAAAACCTCCGAATTGAGGATGATGTATTCCGAGTGTTTGTGATGGGCGCGCGGGCTGACATAGGTGCCGACTTCATGGAGAATGGCCGCCACTTGCAGCAGCAGGGCGTCATGTGCCGTGAGTTGGTGGAGGTCCGCCAGCGCGTGGAAGAAGCGGGTGCAGAGATTGCAGACATGTTCGCCGTGGCCGGGATCGGATTGATAGCGCTCGGCGAGGATGCGGGCGGAGCGCAGGACATCCTCGGCGAAGGCGCCGGTGAGTTCGCGCGAGACGAGCAGGTCGTGCAGCAGTCCTTGCTCGTAGTCGCTGGTGGGAATGTGCACATCGTCGAGCTTCAATGTCTCCGCGACGGCAAGGTTGATCTCCAGGGCGGGCAGCAGGGCCTCGGCAGTCTGATAGTCGAGCTGGAAGCGCTTCACGAGTTCGACATCGCTCATCCGGGAGGCTTCCGCAGTGAATTGACGCAGGGTTTTGAGGGTGCAGGAAGCGCCGCCACCGGTCAGCGGGGCGGAGACGGACTGCACCTCGTAGCCGATGATGACCAGGCCGTCGATGGTGACATCGGAGTAATCGAAACGCATCTGGGCGAGGTTGCCGTAGGCATGTTCGCGGATCACGCGCAGCAGGGCGGGGCCCTCGGCATGGGATGCCTCGACCGCCTCACGGGTGCGGTGGGTGCCCATCCGGTAGCTGGTGTAGCGGGTGATCCGGCCACTCTGAAACAGCAGGGCGCGGGTATTGCCGGGACCGACGTGAACCACCAGCGTGGTGTCCTTGCGCATGGCCGGCAGGTGCTGGAGGCGGCGGCGTGTTTTCAGATAGGTGAGCCGCGTCATTTCACCGTCGTCGATGGTGCCGACGCGCAGGCCGCAGGCGATGCGGATGCGGTTCATCACCGTTTCATGGTTGCGGGCCTCGCTGAGGATGTTGGTGGCGGCGGCGCGGGTGATGCCGTGGGCATCGAGTCCCAGCTCGGCGAGCGATTTCTGATAGCCCTTGATGATCGAAACCACACGCTCGACCGTGGAGAGGCTGACGCTGCCCAGCCGGAAGATGTCGCGGGCGAGGGGAGCGGGTTGTTCGAGGAAATCGACCGGGGTGAGTGTGCCGTCGGCGGTTCTCTCCGCCACCATCATGGAGACCGAGCTCGCGCCGATGTGGAGGGAGGTGGTGAGGGCTTCCGCTGGGGGTGGGGGAGTCGCGGGCTTCCGGAGTTTGGGCATCGGCAGAGCTGAGCGCGGGAAGGCGTCGGGTTCAATCCCGAATGTGTGGTTTCGTCACCAGTAAGGGCTTGTCATCCGGGGGGCATGCCGGGATAAACCATTCATGCCAGTGAGTGGAGCGTTGGAACGGTATTGGGTGAAGCCCGGCAGAAGGGTGGATCTGTCGCAGATCGACAGCGGCGAGAAGTTCTTGTTCCAAGGAGCCGACAAATCGGAGTTCGAGCCGCAGTTCCGGATGCTCCAGGACCAGCTCCAGGATTTGCAGAAGATGCTCTATGCGCAGAACAAGCACCGTGTGCTGGTGGTGATGCAGGCGATGGACACCGGCGGCAAGGACGGCTGCATCAAGCATGTCTTCTCGCACATTGATCCCCAGGGCATCCACGTCCGGTCGTTCAAGAAGCCCAGCGACGAGGAGCTTTCTTATGATTTCCTGTGGCGGGTGCATTCGAAAGTCCCGCACCGCGGGCAGTTGGTGATCTTCAACCGCAGCCATTATGAGGACATCATCGCGGTCCGGGTGAAACAATTGTTTCCGGAGGAAGTCTGGAAACGGCGGCAGCGGCATGTCATCGACTTCGAACGCATGCTGGCCGAGGAAGGCACCACGATCGTGAAAATCTTCCTGCACATTTCCAAGGAGGAGCAAAAGCGCCGGCTCGAGTCCCGCCTCGAGAATCCGTTGAAACACTGGAAGTTCAACCCGGATGACCTCGCCGACCGCGCCCGCTGGAATGATTTCATGGCTGCCTACGAGGACGTGATGAGCAAGACCTCCACCGAACACGCGCCGTGGTTCATCGTCCCGGCGGACCGCAAGTGGTATCGCAATCTGTGCGTCGCACGGATCATGCTCGACACCTTGGGCAAACTCGACATGCAGCTGCCGAAAATCGACTGGGATCCGAAGGGCGTCCAAATCAGCGATTGATCCGAGCGCGGATTTTCCCTGTGGCGCGGATTTGCCCGGTGTGATTCGCTGGGGCCTCAGACAGCTTGTTTCAGCCCGCTTCAAGCAATTCCCACCGACCATGGAAGTTCCCGAGGATTTTACCAAGATCGAGTCCGTTTTCGTTCGCCGGCGCAACGCGCTGGTTTTGCGCGGCCAGTTCACGCCGATCTACACGGATTACTATCTGCATCTCATGCAGCACGGCATTCGCCACGCTCCGGAGCTGGACCAGATGCTCAAGGACGCGATCACGATGCTGGCCCTGCATCTCGTCGCGCGGCCATGGGCGGAAACGATCGCCTGGACGGTGAACCTGAGGGCTCCGCGGGTGAATCTGTTTGTCACGGGCGGCTCGGTCGCGGAATCGATCACCGGGCGGATCTTCACCGAAGACGTGCGCGAGCCGGATCGGAATTTCTTCTATTCCCAAACCACCTCGCCCAACCTGGCCGAGCCGCGGACCTCCACGCTCGAAGTCGATGGCAAGGATCCGGTTGGCTGGATCTCGCAGTATTACAGCCAATCCGAGGGGCGTCCGGCGCGTGCGTTCCGGCTGGAGGATGAAAATTTCGCGCTGGTGGCCGCCCAGCCGGATTGCGACATGGAGTGGTTCGAGGCGCTCGATGAGGAGGCGGTTTCCAAAATCGATGCCACCGAGGAAACGAAGTTGCTTGAAACCCGCCGCTTCCGCTTTCACTGCGGCTGCACGCTGGACAGGATCCTGCCAGTGCTCGGTGGCTGGCGCGAACGGCTCGACGAGCTTTTCGCCGACGCCGACACCATCAGGATCCAGTGCCCGCGCTGTGCGGCGGGATACCGGGTTTCGCGCGATATGATTTGAAGTCCGGATAGCTTATGAAAATCACCACTTACACCGGCGGCTTCACCCAGACCAACGGCTACGTGATCGAAACACCCGATGGGAACCTCCTGATCGATGCGCCCGAAGGGATCGCCGGTTGGCTCGCCCGGAAGGGCGTGCGCGTTGATGAGGTGCTGCTCACCCACCAGCACTATGATCACGTGCTGGATGCCGCCGCGCTGCAGGCGGCGGGCGCGCGGCTGCATGCCTTCGCACCCTATTCCACCGGGCTCACTCTTGAGGCCGCCGCCCGCGCGTGGGGGATGCCGATTTCGGTGAGGCCCTATCAGATCGACTCGTTGTTGGCGATGGACCGGGGACTGCGGCTTGCGGGATTGGAAATGGCGATGGCCCATGTTCCGGGTCACGCGGCGGACTCGGTGATTTTTTATCTAGCGGATCACGGGCTGGTGTTTTCCGGCGACACGCTGTTTGCGGGATCCATCGGCCGCACGGACCTGCCCGGCGGCAGCACGCGGCAACTGCTGGAGGGAATCGCGCGGCATTTGCTCACGCTGCCGCCGGAGACGCGGGTTCTATCGGGCCACGGCCCGGAAACGCTGATCGGCCGGGAAGCTGCGGGCAATCCGTTTCTTGGCTGATGCCTCACGGTTGATCCGTCGGTTCATCGCCGACGATGACCGCCGGCTGGGATGCGGGTGAATGGGCCAGACCCGGGATCACGCGGCGGACGAGTTTGCGGAAGCCGGATTCTGCGGCTTCGAGTTCGGCCTCGCCCTGGCGGACGGCCTTTTCCCAAGCCGGCGCGAATCCCGGTGCCTGCTCGCGCATGGTGCGGATGGCGACCTCATAGACTTGAAGCAGTTGTTGTTCGGCGCGGCCGGGTTTTTGTTGGAGGACGGAGTTGTTCAGCCGCAGGGTTTCATTTTGCCGACGGAGGGTTTCGAGTTCGGTTTGCAGGATCTCGTTGCCGCTGGCGTTGATCTTGAGCTGGGTGTTGAGGTGGCCTTGGAGGTCCTTGATTTCGCTCTGGAGGCGTTTGATTTCCCGGTCGTCGCGACGGGCGCGGGTGAAGCCGGATTTCCAGATGAACGCGGCGATCAGCAGTCCGAGCAGCAGGCCCCAGACGAATTGGCTTTGAAGGGCTTCGAGGAAAAGATCCATGGCTTTCAGGGTGGGCTTGGGGTGCTGGAAACGGACTTGGCCGCGCCATCCATCAGCGCGGCCTTGACCGTGGCGGTGAGGTCCGGCGCGGCTTTTTGATAGATGATGAACGGCATGCCGGTGTTGGTGTTGCCGGAGCCATCGAAGGTCAGGTCGTATCCCTGCTCCTTGGCGACCCTGCGGGAGGTGTCCGCGATCAGCTTGAGTGATTCACGCATGTCGGCGACCATCTTGCGGTTGATGGCTTTCTCCTGTTCGCCATGGAAATTCCCGAACTCCCGCTGCAAGGTCTGCGCCTCCTGCCGCTTGATCTCATAGGTCCGGGCGAGTTTGCGGGCCGTCTCGTCGTCGAGCGGATTAGCCTTGTCCGAGAGGCGGGCCTGGAGGGACAGGAGCTCGCTGATCATGCGCCGGAGCTGCTCCGCGCGCTCGTCCTTCATGATGGCATCCCGTTCGGCCTTGATCCGTTGCTTCAATTCCACAGTCGCCGGCAGTTCGGCATAGATTTCCGTCACCCGCACCACCGCAATGCGCGGCGCGGCTGCTCCGCCGGGTGCGGGGCTGGCCAGAAGCAGCGCGATGGCGATCAGTCGGAACATCCGGCGCAGACGCTGAATCAATCAGGCGCGGATGTCGATAGCGGATCGGGCGATCCTAATCGAAGCCAAAGGACCGGCGGCGCGCCGGGTGCAGCGGGAAGCGCCCGCCCGCGGCCTGGCGCAGCGGATCAAAGACGCTGTCCATGCCGACCGCCTTGATTTCAAAAACCTGCGCCATGAGCTCGCCGAGACGGCCTTTGGGAAAACCGCGCTCCCGGAACCAGCAAAGGTATTCGATCGGCAGATCCATGATCGGCACCCCGGTCGGCGGATAAGCCTTGATGCCAAACTTGCCGAAGGGCATCCGGGTCTTGCCGATCTCCAGCAGCAGGTTGCGGAAATCCTCGCGGTCGATGTCGGTAAAATCGGACATGGTAGCTCCTGGGAGCACGAGTCTCCAAACCCCCCGCGATAATGGAAGCCGAAGAATGGTGGGAGCGGCGCGGGGACCGCCATCATTCGTAATGATTGATCTTTCGCTTTGACGAACTACGGGCTTCTTCCTAAAAGGCCGCAGACTGAAACCATGAAGTGCCCCCGATGCGTCCAGCGAATCCACCGAGCGGCGGCATCTTGCCCGCATTGTGGATTTTCGATTGCGGATGTGGACTCGCGGTTCGGCGCGGAGGATGTCAGCTTGCGGTGTTTGACGGATGCGGCGGGAATTTTCCGCTATGGCGACCGGGAGCGGGTGGAGGCCGCGATGGAGCGGATTTCAAGGCGCTTTCCTCAGGTCTTTGTCGCGGTTTACACCGGGGCGCTCGGCGAGGTGGCGAACCTCCGGCAGTTCGGGTTCTGGTTGTTGAACCGCTCCGCCTTTCAGGATGTGCCGGCGGACAAGCCGAACGAGGCTGGCATTTTGTTGACGATCGACCCGGAGTCGAAGGCGGCGGGAATCGTTTTCGGCTATCTGCTGGACGCGTATTTGGAGGAATCCGATACCTTTGAGTGCCTGTGCCGTGCCCATGCGCACTGGCTGGAGGGGCGTTATGCCGATGGGGTGGTCAAGGCGCTGCTTCATTTGGAAGGGATCCTCTGCAAACGCAGCCGGCATGCGCGCCGGGACCCGGAGCATTTCCAGCGCAAGGTGTTGCCGCCCGCGATGATGTCGGATCAGGTGCGCCGGATTCGGGACGGGCATCGGAAAGCGGCTGCTGCCGACTGCACCCGGGAGGTGGGGAAATGAAAACATTGCAGTCGGTTGGGATGGGGGTTCTGCTCGCATGGCTGATGGTTGCGGGCACGCGCGGTCAGGGATTGCCGGATTGGAACGATGGCGAGCGGGCGCGGCCGGAGGCGGAGGACCGGGTGGCGGGAGAAATGCTCCTAACCGAAAAATCAGAGCCGGGCGAATCCGGCGAGACGAGCGAAGCGACCCTGGATCTGGATCGGCCGACTGCCGCCGAGATCACGGGAACCGAGCCGATGCTCACCGAAATTTCCGAGAAATTTTGGCCTGATTACTTCAGCGGTCATCCGCAGTCATTTCTCGTCGATCCTCAGGGTTTGCTGGGTCCGGTGAATTATCGCGAGCGCCTGGCTTTCCTGAACTATCACGCGGGGGATTCGCTGATCGACCTGTTTGTGTATGTGTTCGGCGGCGATCAGGAAATTCCCGGCGAGGTGCGCGAGGAAGAGCTCGTTGAGAGGTTGTTTTCGGAGGGGCGCCCTGCGGCGGTGATCTATTATTTCATCGGCGTGCCCCAGCGGTCGGTGATGTATTTAAGTCCCTCGTTGACCGACACGGTATCCGTGGCCGAGCAGCGCCGGGCATTGGAAAGCTCGGTGATGCAGGCACTCGACGAAGTGGATCCGGCGGGACAACTGCAGGCCTTTCTGGTTCAGATGTCGATCCGGATTTATTGGATCGAACGGATGCTGGGCGGAGCGGAGTCCGAGGGCGCGTCGATGCCCGCGCCGGTGCCGGTCACGAAGGCCCGGGAGGGAAAATCCCGCTTGATGCAGCTGCTGGAGCCGCAT
>JBGSUP010000101.1:0-3615 GCA_041753485.1 Akkermansiaceae bacterium | reverse complement strand
CCGGTGTAGCCGCCGGGCTCGGTGCGCGCCCCGGCCGACATGTGGGTCACGCCAAGCGTGGCGATGGCATCCCGCAGCGGCGCCGGCTCGCGGGTGGAAACGACGATGCCGACCTGCGGGAAAAGAATACGGAACACCGCGATCAGGCGGACCAGCGCCTTGTCCGGCAGCAACAGCGCGGGATCCGGCTCATAGCCGTAGTTTCCGGCATAGGGCCGCATCCGCGGAAAAGCCACCGTGAGCTGGGCCTTCCAGCAGTGCCTGTAGAGGTATTCGAGATGGGCGCAAAGGGCGATTGCCTCGTGTTTCCAATCGGCCAGGCCGAACAAGGCGCCGATGCCGATGCGGCGGAAACCACCGGCATAGGCGCGCTCCGGGCAGTCGAGCCGCCAGTCGAAGTTCTTCTTCGGCCCGGCGGTGTGCAGCGTCTGATAGACGGCGCGGCTGTAGGTTTCCTGATAGACGACGAGTCCCTCCGCGCCGTGGGCCACGATTTCCGCGTATTGATCGTCTTCCATCGGCCCGACCTCGATGGCCAAGGTGGGAATGAACGGCTTGAGCGCGTCCAGACAATCCTGGAGGTAGCCTTCGGAAACGAATTTCGGGTGCTCGCCGGCGACTAGCAGCAGGTTGCGGAAACCCAGCGCGTGCAGGTGTTTTGCCTCACGCACGACCTGATCGACGCTGAGGGTGCTGCGCAGGATGTCCGCATCGCGCGAAAAGCCGCAATACGAGCAGTTGTTCACGCACTCGTTGGACACGTAAAGCGGCGCAAAGAGCCGCATGGTCCGGCCGAAGTGGCGGCGCGTCGCCTGCTGGCTCTGGCGGGCGAGGGCTTCCAAAGGTTCGCCGGTCCGCTCATCGAGCATTGCCGCGAAGCGCCGCATCAAGGGCGTAGGGCGCTGGAGTAGATCCGGAAAAACATCGGCGAAGGCCATGGCGGGCGGAACATGCCGCGTGCCGTGCCGGACGTCAAAGGCGCTTTCCGAGCGCGGGCGTCATCACGCCGCCTGAGCTGGCGCAAGATGGCGGCAGAGTTCATTGCGCACGCCCTTTTTGTGGGACCACATTTCGATCCGCCGCCCGCTGATGAGAAACGAGGTCCGCGAAGGGGCGGAGTAAACATAGAATAAACAGGGATTCTCAAAACCCATCAGCATGGCGAGCATTTGGCGGAAATCGGAGCGATCCCGGCTTTTGAAAAGATGGCCGGGCCTCGCCAGCAGCGGGCCGGTTTCCTCAAGGCTCGCCCGAAAATGGTCGATCAGGTTCCACTCCTCGTCCCGCGATTGCGGTGCGGGCAGGATTTCGACCAGCTTGTTGCCGTCTTTGGAAAGCAGGTCGGCGAGGCGGTCGGCGAATTGGAGCCGGGCCCGGCGTTCGTCGGGAAGTTGAAAATCGCCGGCAACGGGCACCCCGCTCTCGAACGGTTGGTGGTGCATTCCCTGGCCGGTGAGCCACTTGTGAATCTCGGAACTGGTGAGGCAGCGCATGATTTTCGGGGGATTTGGTGTTGGCCCGCTGATTCCCGCGGTATCGGAGCACGCGATGCGTGCAACCGCTGGGGAAAGCACGCCATGTGCCAGATTCGAGTTTCGTCGCTCATCGCTTGAGACAGGTTTCCCAACGCAGGAACAATCCTCTCTAGCCTCAAATCATCATATCCGGATACGATGATTTGATACTTGAATTGAGCGGATTGGCGGACTACGTCTCCACCCATGCCGCAACCAGATTTCACCAAAGAACTCACAGACGCATTGGCCAAGAGGATTCTTGTGTTGGATGGCGCAATGGGTACGACCGTCCGTTCCTACGGGCTGGGGGAGACCAATGCCCGCGGCAGCCGCTTCGTAAATGCGCCGAAAGATCTGCTCAACAACGGCGACATCCTCTCGATCACACGCCCCGAGGTGATCGGGGACATTCACAAGCGTTTCTACGAGGCGGGTTCGGACATTTGCGAGACCAACACGTTTTCCGCCACCAGCATCGCCCAGAGCGAGTTTTTCATCGAGGACCCGCGCGAACACGGTGGACGCAAGGACCCGGAGTTTTTCCAGAAAATCATCGAAAACGCGTTTCTCAACGACCTCGCCTGGGAGATGAATTTCGAATCCGCCCGGCTCTGCCGCAAATGGGCCGACGCGATCGGATCGGACAGTGGCCGCAAACGCTACGTGGCGGGGGCGATCGGCCCGCTCACCGTTTCGCTTACGAACTCGCCCGACCCCGAGGACAACGGGTTCCGGGTGGTGAACTTCGAGCAAGTGCTCGAAGCCTACAAACACCAGATCCGCGCCCTGATTGAGGGTGGCTGCGACATTCTGATGATTGAAACCATCTTCGATTCCCTCAATGCCAAGGCCGCCGCGGTGGCCGTGCAGGAAGTGTTTCTCGAGTCGAACCTGCGCCTGCCGCTCATTCTCTCCGCCGCCGTTGGCCTCGGTGGGGAAACGATGATTTCCGCCCAGAAAGTGGAGGCTTTCTGGAATGCCTTCGCCCACACCCACCCGCTCGCGATCGGCCTCAACTGCTCGCTCGGCCCGGACCTGATGCGGCCGCATTTGGAAGAACTTTCCGAGTGCGCCACCACCCATGTTTCGTGCTATCCGAACGCCGGCCTGCCCAATCCGCTGGCACCCACCGGCTTCGATCTCGAACCCAGGCACATGGCCGACTTCATGGCCGAATTCGCCGATGCCGGCCTGCTCAACTTCGCCGGCGGCTGCTGCGGTAACACCCCCGATCACATCGCCGCCATCGCCCGGGCCGTGGCTGGCAAAAAACCCAGGGACGTGCCGACGATCGGTTGATTTGAACCGCAAAGCCGCAAAGGTCGCAAAGGGACGCAAAGGAAGAAATTTGAAACATGAAAGTCCATCTGAACAATTTGTCCAAGGAGGTGATCGGAGCTGCCATTGAAGTCCACCGCGACCTCGGGCCCGGCCTGTTGGAAGCAACCTATGAAGCGAGCCTTCAGCACGAATTGGAGCTGCGTGGTATTGCTTCGCAACGCCAGATTCTGCTGCCAATCCATTATAAGGATCTGTTGATTCCGGATGCCTACCGCATGGATTTGTTGGTGGAGGACTCCCTCGTCGTTGAACTCAAGACCGTTCAATCATTGTTACCGGTTCATTCTGCCCAAGTGCTGACGTATCTGAGAATGTCCGGAACGCATCTGGGACTTCTCATCAATTTTCATACCGTCCGGCTCGCCGACGAAATCAAACGCTTCGTGCACAATTTTCCCGAGTAATTCTTTGCGTCCCTTTGCGACCTTTGCGCCTTTGCGGTGAATCATCTTTCTTCCAATCTCCCATGAAAACCATCCCGCACGCCCTCCGGCTGTCCGGCACCGAGGCCTACAACCACACTTCCGACAAGCGCTTCCTCATGATCGGCGAGCGAGCGAACGTCGCCGGCTCGCCGCAGTTCGCCAAACTCGTCCGCGCCGGCGACCTCGAAGCCGCCGTCGAGGTGGCGCGACAGCAGGTTGCCAACGGCGCCAATGTCATTGATATCTGTTTCGACGACGGACTGATCGACGGCAAGGCGATGATGAGCCGTTTCCTGCGCCTGCTGCAGGGCGAGCCGGACGTCGCGCGCGTG
>JBGSUP010000100.1:0-4352 GCA_041753485.1 Akkermansiaceae bacterium | reverse complement strand
GCCGCCACCAGCGCCTCATGAGTCAGGCGGCCGACCCGTCCGCCACCCACGACGACAACATGGGTCGGCTTGTCGTCCGCGTGACTGAATTCCGCGTTGTAGCGCTCGATTTGCTCCCGGGTGCCGGCGAGGACGAAAACCGTCTGTCGTTCGATCCTCAGGTCCGGTTCGACCGTGGCCAGGCGTCCGTGATCCCAGACGCCGATCACGCTCAGGCCGGAGCGCTGGCGGATGCCGCTTCCCGCGATCGTGAGTCCCTCCAGCGCGGTGCCTCCGGCGTTTGCTTCGGCAACCAGCAGGCTGCGGGATTCACCGATCACATGTGCCGCACCGTGAGCGTCCAGTAAAGCCCCGTAATCCAGCTGTGTTTCTGATCCTCCTGTTCCATCAGGATGTGAAACATGATGCTGTAGCCCACGATCAGGAAAAACATCACCGCCAGCAAACGCAGCAGCATCTTGAGATTGGCGCGGCTGCTGCGGTTTGCCTGAAAGGCGGAGATGACGGCGATGAGGGCTTTCATGGTCGGAGGAAGGATCGATTCCGGGGAGCCCGGAGCTCAATTTCATCAAATACCCGGCCCTTCCCGAGCGCAAAACAGAGCCTGCTGGACACGAAAAGGAGAGTGCCGCTCCCCTGTCAGCCGGATTCTGTCCACCCCGCTTGCGCGGAGCTGGACGGCCATTTCTCTCACCCCGCCGGAGCGGGGCGCCCCGCTTGCGCGGAGTGCGACTATTACCCGGGGCTGGGACGGGCGGGCAGCCCTTCCCCTGTTCTGTCTTGCACCGCGCGGGGTTTGCCGTGCCACCTCGGTTGCCCTCGGCGCGGTGGGCTCTTACCCCACCATTTCACCCTTGCCTGTGCCCTTGCGGGCCATCGGCGGTATGCTTCCTGTTGCACTTTCCGTCCGGGTTCCTCGCGGTTCCCGTCCCCCACTTTCATGAGGCGCGCTGCCCTGTGGTGTCCGGACTTTCCTCAAGCCCCGCTCACGCGAAACCTGCGGCCGTCCGGGGAGCGGCACCCGCAAACTGCTCCCCTCCGGCCGTCTTTCCAAGGAAAATCCCGCCAGGAAAGTCCTGATCGCCGCCCTGCCAAGCTGAGCCGCACCCGCCCGTGAAGCTGTTAGCAGATCCTGCGTGCGGCCGCACGCAGGATCTGTAGTGCAGCAGTGGCGGGGCAGGGTGCTCTGTTCTGCCGGGGGCGGTGAATGACAAGGCCGGTGTCACTGGCGGACTGGAACTTGCCGCGAGGCAGCGGCGCTCAGCCGATCAGGAAGACATCGAGGAAAAACCAGAGGACCATGGCCGCGCCGATGGCGAGCTTGATGCCCATGCCGGCAAGCGTGCCCGCCACCGAACCGACGCCGGAGATTACAGCGGGTTTGATTTTCATGCGTGCGAATCCGAGCTCACCGACAAGCGCCCCGGCGAGCGGTCCGATTAGCAGGCCGAAGGGGATGAAAAACATGCCGATCAAGCCGCCGATCAGGGCACCGAGCGCGCCCCAGCGGGAGCCACCGAACCACTTCGCGCCCGCCGCGCCGCTCAGCAGCTCAAGGGCTTGTGAGGCGGCCATCAGCAGGCCAAGAATCAAAAACGACCACCATTGGAGCCCGCAGCCCTCCGCGCCCAACATCAGGCGATGTGCCACCGCAGCCATGAACAGGATCAAATGCCCCGGCAGGATCGGCAGGAAACAACCAAGGATGCCGACAAGCAACAGGCTCACGGTGACCAACCAAGCCACGCCGGTTCCCACGCCACCCCACCATCCATCGGATTGAAGCCAGTCCCACACGCCCGTGTCAGCTTATCCTTTCACCTGGGGATTGGAAATCCGCTCTTCCGCTGCCGCACGGAAAGCCGAGCCGGCCGCACGAGTCCGCGCGGCTTGGGGTCCGGGCCTGTGCTTCGGGATGAAGGGCGTCACCAGCGATTCCTCAAAATCGAAGGCCTCGGAGAAATCCTCGCGGCGGTCCGAGTCCTGCTTGCCGAAAACCTGCTCCTCAATCAGGTGGAAGACCATGTCGCCCACATCCTGGCATTTGCGCAGCCCCCATTCGCGCATCAGGGTGGAGGCCATCGGGCCGAACTGATCGAGCGCGAAATCCCGGAAGCCCTCCAGCAGCTCCGGGCCGCTAACATGGCGCGACAGGCCGCTGTTGCCCTCGGCAATGCGCTTGAGCGTGAAATCCAGCGCATCCTTCAGGAAAAAGTAAGCGTGCGGATCGAAGCGCTTGTCGCGTTTCAGAATGGAAACGACCGATTGTTCGAACTGCATGGCTTGCATGGCGGGAATATGATGGAAACGCCGTCTCCTGTCAAAGCCTTGGAGCGGGCGGTGAAATTTCCATTCGGGATCCGGCCTTCAGCCGAGTCGGCGGCTGCGGCCCCGCTCGTTGGCGGCCCCGCAGTGCGGGCAAGCCACCACCTTGCCGTGGCCGTGATCCTCAAAGGCATGGAGACACAGCCTGCAAATCACGCGTTTGGCCAACGAGCGCGACTCCGACCGCGCATGCAGCGTGCGCGAAACCAGCGTGAACATCAGCACCAGAAAACCGGAGCCGAAGATCACAAACAACACGAACTCAGCGAGCGTCAGACTCATCGGTGGCTTGATTGGAAAACCCCACTCCCACCGCGATCCAGACGGGCGGCCGCGCGGGGTCGGGTGGAAAGGAAACCCGGCGCAGCCAGTCGTCCAGCACCGATGGCCCGGCTTCATCGCCGCCTGCCAGGGAAACGCAATCGAGAACCCGTCCGGCGGGATCCAGGTGCAGCAGAAAACGCCAGGACTCGGCTGCCATCACCGGGTCCACCACGCCATCAAATGGTGGCAGCTCGCGCGGAATCCGCGCCGCCGGAATGCCGGAGAGCGGGTAAAGCACCGGTGCCAGCCTGCGGTTTTCCTCCACCACCGGCGCGGTGTCCGCCGCCGGACGGCGGATCGGCAGCACCGGTTCACCTGGCGCGGCCAATGGTGCGGGCGCAAGCGCATCCACATCCGGCAGTTGGCGCAAGAGCGGGACATAGGGTTCGGGCTTCCAGCGCGCCTTTTCATGCCCTTCCCGTTCGGTCGCGGCCGCCCATTCCCACGCGGATGGATCGAAGCGCGAGGGAAAAGGCCCACCCTCGCGGGCACGCAGGGTGAGCACCCGCCCCTCATCATCGTCCAGAACCTGGATCACCGCCGCCTTGGGTGCCGCCCAGGGCACGGGTGCCGCCACCTGGATCCGGACGAAACTCAGAAACACCACGAAAACCCCGCTGGTGAGGAAAATGGCGATGGTTTTCGCCAGCCACCCCTCGCGCCGCCGCCGCCAGGAGAACACCCACTCCGGCGCGGCCATCCGCTTGTGCTTCATGGACACGCGTCTCGCCATTTCATTCGGGGGATGGATTCGAATCGGAAACCCGCGGGCCGGGCACGTTGGCTCCCACCATCGCCAGCCGGAATCCCTTGCTGAGAACCATTTCCGACACCTGCCGTTCGATGCCCACCGGTGTCCCGGCATCAGTCTGGAGCAGCACCATCGCCTTTGCCGGAGCGCCCCCCGCGCGGAGTTGCTCCAGCCGCTCCGTCAGTTCGGAAAACGCCACCGCGTCGCGCCCCAGATGGATGCGTGGGCCGTCTCCGCCGGGGCCCAGCGTGATCACCAGCGTCTCCTGATAGCGTTCAAGTTGGAAACGCGAGGGCGGCAGCTCGACCGTCACTCCGGACTGCCGCAGCAGCAAGGGACCTAACAAAAACAACAGCCACAACAGCGCGAACACATCCAGCACCGGCACCGCGTGCAGCAGTCCCGGCCGCTCCGGCAAGTTGGTTTCCAGCTTCAATGCGCGTGTTCCTGCTTGGCTTTGCCCGTTTTCCTGCCCGCCGAGACTTCACCGCGGAAGGGCGCAAATTCCTCCTCCTCCCGTGTGTCGGCGATCAGGTGCACCATTTCGATGCCCGCACGCTCGATGCGGTGGATCAGGCGCTTTGCCCGGCCAAGGAAATAGAGGTAAAACAGATACATCGGCACCGCCACCGTCAGTCCCAGCACCGAGGTGATCAGCGCGGTGAACACGCCTGCCGTGAGTTCCGCCGGACCGGTGAAACCACCTTGTTCGCTCACTTTCTGAAAGGTCTCCAGCATCCCCACCAGCGTGCCCAGCATGCCGACCAGCGGTGCCAGCAACGCCACCCCGAGAATCGCCCGGATGTTTTTCTCGATCCGCGGCACTTCGAGTTGGCCCGCCTCCTGCGTCACATCCCGCAAGTCCGCCCGGCCCAGGTAATAGCGCAGCAAGGCCGCGTGGGCCACCCGCGCCACCGGTCCGGGAGCGCGCGCCGCTTCGTGCAGCGCCTCT
>JBGSUP010000099.1:0-7428 GCA_041753485.1 Akkermansiaceae bacterium | reverse complement strand
GCATCGGCCAGGATCTCGAGTTTGCGGGGCAGCTCCATGCGGAAATCTTCGAATAAACCGCCGGACCTTCGCCCCGCAACGCACGGACGCCAGCTGATTTTTCGACATGAAAAAACACCCGCATTCCGCGGGCGCTGGTCTCTTTGAAAGCGCGCGGGCCGCGCTTTTGCGCGGCCCGCGGGAATCAGACAGTCTCTATCAGACCGCCATGTCCTTGAGCTTCTTCAAGGGACGCACCTTCACCGCCGTGGTGGCGGGCTTGGCCTTGAACATCACTTCCTCCTTGGTGAAGGGATTGATGCCCTTGCGGGCCTTGACTGCCGGCTTGCGCACGGTGCTGATCTTAAGCAAGCCGGGAAGGACGAACTCGCCGACGGCGTTCTTCTTGACGTGCGCTTCGATCACGTCGGTCAGGCTGTCGAGGACAGCCGCCACTTGTTTGCGGGTGAGTTCGGTGTCTCCGGCGATTTGATCGACGATCTGGGTCTTGGAGAGCCTGTCTTTAACGGGTGTGATTTTCTTAGCCATGGGCGGATGCTTTCGAAGCCCGGCCGGGATGTCAAGGCCCCCAAGCGCAATTTCCCGGGAAATATTCATCCGCATCCAACGGGCTCCCTCTTCCCACCCCCCGATTGCGACACTCCGCGATGCGAAGCTTGTCAGCCGCCGGATTTTTCCGGAACTTCGGGAGCAGTCCACAAGCGCATCCTTTGAAAATCCAGCTCACCGCCATTGTTGCCATGACTGCCGAACGGGTGATCGGCCGTGCCGGCAGCCTGCCCTGGCACCTGCCGGTGGATCTGGCTTTTTTCAAGCGCGTAACTTCCGGCCACCCGGTGGTGATGGGGCGCAAGACTTATGAATCAATCGGACGACCGCTGCCGAAGCGCCGCAACATCGTGCTGACGCGGGACCCGGCATGGTCGGCTCCGGGCGTGGAGGTGATCCACCGGCCTGAGGACTTGCATGTGCTGCCGGACTTGAAGGGCCGCGTGTTCATCATCGGCGGCGCGGAAATCTATGCGGCGTTCCTGCCGCGGACGGCTGATCTGTTAGTGAGTCATGTGTTCTCGGCGCACGAGGGTGACACCCGTTTCCCTGACTTCGTGAAGGATTTTCCGGAGTCCGAGCTGCTGGAAAGCCATGAGCATTTCGAAGTGAGGCGCTGGCATCGGTAAATGGCGGAAAATCACCGGTTCTCCGGCAGGTGCCAGGGAGGGTTCTTTTCAAAATGCTCCCTGAGCGCAGGGAAGGTCTTGTGCATGCTTTCCATCACATGCGGAGCGACGACGATCAACTGGAGCTGGAGGGCGGCGAAGAGCCCGATCACATAGCTGGCGAGGCGCAGGGGGCTGAGCGGCGCGGCAACGAGGCGGTGCCCGCCGGCATGGTCCCAGAGCGGGCGGCCCAGGCGTTTCGTGGTGAAGAACGCCATGATCTGGCAGATCAGCGCGAGCACGCCCCAGCCGAATCCGATGCCCAGGAACAGCACCCGGCCCGAGCGCCGGATCGCTTCATTGAGTCCGAGCAGCGAGCCGTTGTCGTTGACCACCCGCAGGCCTAACAACCACTTGCCGGGCGTGGTCCCGAAGCGGTGCAGCAGCACGGTTTCGAGCACAAACCACGGGATGTATTGGAACAGGATGATCCACGGATTGTTGAGCGTCTCGCCGATGTTGCGGCCGGCGGCCCACATCGCGATCCACCAGACGCCGGCAAACAGATAGAGATCGAACCAGCGCGCCCAGAAGCGCCGGATCAAATGCGGCTGCGCGGGCAGCGGCGGCGGGCTGTCCGGGTCTGCTTGCGGATCATCCCCGAATGACGCGCCGGCTTCTTCATGGCTCTCGATCGGCCGTTCGAACTCGCGCGAAAACAGGTCGATCTCGACCAGCGGCCGCCACGCGGCAAGCCCCTCGTGCCAGGCGGGGGTGTTGGCCGGCAGCTCGCCGGCTTCGATTTTCCGGCGAACCTCAAAGTCGTGAATCGGGCCTGTTTTCTCGCCGTTTTGAATAATCCAGATGTCCATGGGTTCAGAGGTTGCGCAGGGATTTTGCGGCATCGCTGCGGGCGGCGAAAAACGCGGGAACGAGCGCGGCCAGCGAGCACAACACGAAGGCCAGGAACCCGATGACCGCCTGTTCGAGCGGGTTGTTGTGGGCGGGCAACACGCCGAATCCGGTGAACGACGCCGCGAAGGGATCGAAACCAAACGAACGGAAAACCCCCTGGATGGGGCCGCGGAAATGAATCACCAGGCGACCGAGACCGACCCCGAGCACCGCGCCTGCCAAGCCGAGGATCATCCCCTGATAGAGGAACACCCGCACGATCTGGCCGGGTGCCGCGCCGAGCGCCTTCATCACCCCGATTTCGCGGCGCTTCTGGATGGTCACGGTGAACATCACGGCCATCATCGAGAAGGCCGAGACCAGCACGATGAAGGATAGCGCGAAATACATCATCACGCGCTGCTGGTTGATGAGCGCGAAGAAGGTCTGGTATTGGTCGCCCCAGGTTAGCAGTGACCAGTCGGCGCCAAGGGTCTTGCGCCCTTGCGCGGCGACTTCCTCAGCGGCGTAGGCGTCATCGAGCCGCAGGGCGATGCCCTGCACGGCCCCGCCAAGCCCGGCGAGGTCCTGGGCTAGCGGCAGCGGCACGAAGATGTCCGGCGTCACCGCCATCTGCGATGCCTGATAGACACCGGTCACCACGGCCTCCTTTGGCAGCACGATTTGTTTCAGCCCCTTGAGCGTCTCGCCGTCCATTTTTTCGGCATCGGTCGAGCTGAGTGCGGCGATGGATTCTTCGATCGCCGCCGCCGTTTCCGCATTAAAAAGGAACACGCCGACAGCCTCGTCCTTAATACCGGACTCCATGGAGACAAGTAGCTCCTCCAGCATTTCGAGCTCCGGCACGCGGATATCCCCGGTGCGGATGCTGTCGAGTTTCTGATAGATATCAGCCAGCGCGTCGATGGCCACGGCGCGCTTGTCACCGGCGGGTTTCCACGCCTTGGCAAGCGCGCTGGTGGCGGCGTTCCAATCCGCGGCGAAGGCCTGGCGCATGGGCGGCTTCTCGGTGGCCTTGTAGGCGCGCATGACTTCCTCGAAATTCCGCGTCGAGTAGAGGCGGATCGTGTCGCCCACGTGCAGGGCGAGTTGCTCGGCGAGGATCGAGGAAACCACCGCGCGGTCGTCGATGCCGAGGTCCGCGGAGGAATCCGGATGGTTTTCGCGGTCGAGCATTCCCGCGATGCCCTCGACTTGCGCGGGGTCCGAGGTATCGATGCCGCGGAACATGACCGGACGCTGCCAGGAGGCGACGTCGATGATGACGTTGTCCGAGACAAAGGCGGTGGCGGCCTCCACCCGCGGGAGTTTTTTCGCAAGGGCGGCGGCATCCTGCCAGTCGGCGAGCGGCATCGCACCGAAGCCGCCGGGCTCGTAACGCAGCAGGATGTGGGGGGTGAAGCCGAGCAGGCGGCTTTTCACATCGCGCTCGAGACCGGCGTAAACCGCCATCACCACCACCAGCACGAGCACGCCCAGCATCACGCCGACCAATGAAATCAGCGTGAACGAGGACAATACCGCGCGGCGGGGATTGAGATAGCGCCGGGCGAGCAGGAGGCTGAAGGAGCGACGTTTGATGCTGCTAGCTAAACCCCGGGGGCCGGATCGGCAAGCGCCGATGGATGCCGCGGCACGGACACCGACGGCACTTTCAGAAAACCAGCTCGTCCATCGCGATGTCGTGGGCTTCTGGAAACGTGTCCTCGACGATCTGGTCTGGAAAACAAACGCCAACTTTCAGGACCCCGGGCCGGGCTTTGGCAAGCATCCGGTCATAGAATCCGCGGCCGCGGCCGAGACGCCCGCCGCGCGGGTCGAACGCAAGTCCGGGGCAGAGAAACGCATTGATTCCGCCGATCGGCTCCGCAGGCAGTGACGCAAGCGGCTCTCGCACACCAAACGCTCCGGGCGTCAATCCAGTGGCCGGGTTTTCCACGTGGTGAAACGACAAGTCCTCACCCGCCACGCGCGGATAGAGCCAGCGGCGCTCGGGATGGCGCGCCACCCATTCTGAAAGATCGACCTCGCCCGGGAGGGCTGCGAACACGGCAATCGTTCGCAAGTCCGGATGCCGGCCAAGCCAGTTCTCCAAAGCCGCATGCATCGCGGCGGAATCCCGGATTTCCCCGCGCGGCAGTCGCCGCATGGTCGCGCGGAGTTGTTTTTTCGGTTCGCTGGAGTCGGTAAATGCCACTTGCAAGCGCTTGGTGCTGTTTCCATGCTTATCCGTGATGAAGGCGATTTGGCAAGCGGCGACGATCTTATCCCTCGGGATGGCGTTTCTCCATGCCGATGAGGCGGCGAAAGCCTTCACATGGGATCCGCCGCGAGTCGCGCGCGGCATCTTCACCCGGGACCTCGGCATGCTCGATTCGGAACGCGAGGAATACGCCACCAATCTGGCGGGCCATGCGGCCAATCAGGTGGCCGTCTCAAAAGCCTCGCCCCAGTCACTGGCGGAGGCGCGCCGCATGCTGGCGCTCGCACTCCACCTGTCTCCGCGCAACAAACGGGCGCTGGTGGCAAGTTTCCAACTGTCAAAAGGCGTGCTGCCCGAATCCTCGGAGGGAAACTACAGCCCGCAGGCATTCGCAAGGCTGCTCTTCGCCCGGGGTCAACTGCTGGAAAAACAAGGAGGCGCGGAAAACGCCACCCTTGCCCGGATTTTCGTCCAGCTCGCCGCATCCATGGACCCCAAGAACGAGGATGCCATCTATGCCAGCGAAATCCACCGCATCGACCACGGCGAACTCGATTGGAACGCCATCACGGATGCCCCGGAGAAACAGCCCTGACCCGCAAACTCACCGTGGCCGCCGAAATCGAACGCAAGTTTCTCGTGACCGGCGATGCCTGGCGCGATGGCAGCGCGGGTGTCCGCATCGCCCAAGGCTATCTCACGCTCGACCCCGACCGCAGCGTGCGCGTGCGCCTCGCCGGTGAAAATGCCTGGCTCACCGTGAAGGGCCGCACCCGGGGCATCACCCGCGCCGAGTTCGAGTATCCGATTCCCGCGGCCGACGCACGCGCCCTGCTGGAAATCTGCCTGCCTGCGATCATCGACAAAACGCGCTACCGGATTTCGTTTGAGGGACACCTCTGGGAGATCGATGTCTTCCACGGTGCCAACGAGGGCCTGGTGCTCGCCGAGGTCGAGCTCGATGCCGATTCGGTTTTCCCTTCACTCCCGCCCTGGGTGGGAGCCGACGTTTCAGCGGACTTCCGCTATTACAATGCCAGCCTGGCCACCGCGCCTTTCAGCGGGTTCCGGGCCTAGTAGCCGACGCTGCTACTTGAGGAACGCCTCGATCAACTCGTGGATGACCTCATCGGCCATCGGCCGCACCTCACCGAGCGCGCGGCTCAAAATCACCGCTTCCGCAGTCGATTCGAGCACTTCAAGGCGATCGAACGCATCCAGAATCGTGGTCCCGAGCACCAGCGCGCAATCGTTCTCAATCCAGGCGATGGGAAACTCCGGGCTGATCGCCTCCGCGATCTTTTCCGGCGCGTCGTAAACCCAGGCAAACGGCAACATCGCCACATCCCGCAGGAAAATGTAGCTTTCAGGAATCGTCCGGGTGTCCAGCCGGCAGGCCGAGGCCGAGAAGGCGGTGGCGTTCACCGGCGTCGCATTGACGATCGCGCGGACCTTCGGGTGCTTTTCGTAAATCAGGCGATGAAGATGACAAGCGCGGCTGGGCAGGGTGCCGCGCGCGCGACGGCCATCGCGGATCAGGGTGAGTTGGTCCGGCTGGATGGTGGCGCGATCCACCAGTTTCGTGCTGATGAGAAACGAGCTTTCATCGAGGCGCACCGAGAAGCTGCCGGCATTGCTGGTCAGCAGGCGCTGCTGGTAGCCGCGGCGGATGAAATCACAGAGCTCGCGGCGCAGCGCCCGCTCCTCGCTGGACGCCGGGCCGGGATCAAACTCAGCGAGCTCCGCCACCGGTCTTTCGCCGATCGCCAACTGCTCCTCGGCAAGATAGCGCACTTCACCCAGCGCGCGGGCCTTGACCACCGTCTTGGCCACAAACTCCAACGTCTCGAAACGCCGGAATGCATCCGGAAAATCCACACCACCGACCACCACCCCGTGGTTTTCCAGCATCACACAGTCGTGGCCCTGGGCGAAAACCTCCGCGATCCGGCGACCTAACAATTCACTGCCCGGCAGCGCGTAAGAGGCGAAGCCCACCTCGCCGCAAACCGACCTCGCCTTGGTAAAGAGCCGGGTGTCCGGTGCCAGCCCGCAAATGCTGAACGCCACCAGCGCCACCGGATGCGCGTGCACGATCGCCCCGAGGTCCGGGCGGCGTGCATAGATCTGTTGATGAAACGGGAACTCGGAGGATGGACGATGAGCTCCTTGCGAGCTGCCGTCAGGAAAAACCCGGACCATGTCGCCCACCCGCAGCGCCCCCTTGTCCACGCGTGCCGGGGTGATCCAGATCGACCCGTCCAAGTCGCGGATCGAAAGATTGCCGCCGGAGGTCGTGGTCATCCGGTATTGATAGATCCGGGCCATGGCCTGCACGAGCCGCTCCGCAGGATGAATGATGTCGCGCTGGGGTGTCATGAGTGCGTCCGATGCCCGAAGACTGGTGAAGAACCCGATTCCACGCCAACGGGATCTTTCAGCCATCCACCCGTCAGCCTGGAGATCACCACAACCCATTGAGGGTCAAAGATGGTCGGGGCGGCCAGATTCGAACTGACGACTTCCTGCTCCCAAAGCAGGCGCTCTACCAGGCTGAGCTACGCCCCGCGGCGAGGCGGAACCTTCGGCAAACCCGTGGCCGAAGCAAGAAATTCTTCTATCATTCTCAAATCAGCGCCAGCCACTTGACAGTCACCGTCTCAGAATCAACTGTCGAAACCACGACAGGGATGCTCACCGACCGCAGAGCCGAGATTTTCCGACGCGCGGAAAAGACCCTCCGAACCTGAAGCGGGTCATGCCGCCGTAGGAAGTCGAGTTTCAGCTCCTCCCTCCCTCCGGCCGTGCATCACCCGCGCGGCCTTTTTCTTGCCCTGAACACTTCAAACCGAACACCAGCAAACTCCCGAAATGATCCGCCCAGAAGAATCCAACGGTGCCACCATTGAAAACCACGATGCCTCACGCATCCCGCTTCCCGCCTCCAACCGCATCTACGTGGAGGGCGCGATCCACCCGTCCATCCGCGTGCCGATGCGCGAAATCACGCTTTCCGACACCAAGTCCTTCAACGGCCGCATCGAGAAAAACGAAGCCGTCCGCGTCTATGACTGCTCCGGCCCATGGGGCGATCCCGCCTTCGCCGGCAGCTCCGGCGAAGGCCTGCCCGCCCTGCGCCGCGAGTGGATCCTC
>JBGSUP010000098.1:0-4767 GCA_041753485.1 Akkermansiaceae bacterium | reverse complement strand
TCGCCTCGGAACCTTGTGGACAACTTTCCTCCAAGGGCGGAACCACACCCAACCAAACACCAAAAACACCGCCACCCCGCCCCTCATGCACCATAGCTAAAATCCGCCCGCACCCGGCTCCGCTCAGGGGACCACTTCAGTCTTTAAAAAATTTATTGACGCGGGGGAAGTCGTGGATGTGAAAATGCCTATTCATGGAACGCATTATAAATGCAGGGTCTATAAATACTCTAGTATAAATAAATCACTCAAAGTGGCTTATGGAGAATGCTCGCCTGGTGTTTATATTGCATATGCGGACAGAGCGACGCTTCCATTCTGTGTTCCTCAATTCAACTGGAACAGTAATGAAAAAAGATGGGACAAAATCAGCGGCTGAGGTTGAGGCTGAGATGTGGAACTCAAATTTTAGTGGACGGAATTGGAATGCCGGTGACTATTTTATCCATTCAAACCACTTCAGTGAGCAGCCCCACGTCGGAGCCCTTTTGTTTATGCACCGCCACACAGCCCGAATGACTTGCGGACCTTCAAGTTCACACTTACAAAGCCCGGCGTGGAACCCATCCGCTATTTCAATCGCCATGCCCGTGCCTTCGAGACCGAGAGCGTCTATGGCGAGGGCTTTCTCCGCTGGACCTACGGTCATCCGCTGGGGGCCATTTCCTTGAATGCCTTCGTGAAACGCCCGTTCTTCTCGGCGTGGTATGGCAGGCGCATGAGCACCGCCAGTTCCGCCGCGCGGGTGGCTCCCTTCATCGCTAAATACGGGCTGGATCCCGCCGATTTCGCGGATGCACCGGATTCGTTCCGCAGTTTCAACGAGTTTTTCTACCGCAAGCTCAAGCCCGCCGCGAGGCCGGTCGATGCGGATGAAACGAGCGTAGTGTTTCCGGCGGACGGCCGGCATCTGGGATTCGAGCGCGCCTCGGCGATCGAAGGGGTCTTTGTGAAAGGCCAGAAATTCGATCTGACCCGGCTGCTGGGCGATGCGGAGCTCGCGGCGCGGTATGCGGATGGCACGCTCGTCCTTTCCCGGCTGTGTCCGGTGGATTACCATCGTTTTCATTTCCCGGCGGCGGGCACACCGGGCGAGACGCGCCTGATCGACGGGCCTTTGTTTTCCGTCTCCCCGATCGCCCTGCGCAAGCGCCTTTCCTACTTGTGGACCAACAAGCGCACGATCACTTCGCTGCAAACCGCAGGCTTCGGCACGGTCCTGCTGTTGGAAATCGGCGCCACCTGCGTGGGCACCATCCGCCAGACTTTTGCGCGCGGGAAACCCGTGGAAAAAGGTGCCGAGAAGGGCTACTTCGCCTTCGGAGGATCTTCCACCATCACGCTTTTCGAACCGGGTGCGGTGAAGCTGGAACAGGATCTGGCCATGCATTCTGCCCGGCAAACCGAGCTTTACGCCAAGTTCGGCACCCGGATGGCATGCTCCGCTTGACCTTCCCGGATATGGCACCACGCTCTCCGTTCCGCGCATGGCAGACTATCTCCAGACACTCGAACAACACGCCCGCGAAGCCCTCAAGCCTGCCACCGATGGCCAACTCTCCCCGGCCGAACGGATCACGCTTTACAAGGGCTTTCTCGAAGTCGAGGAGCGCCAGATCCTCACCCGCCACCGCTCGGGGGCCGGTGGCATCGAAATCGCCCGTGACCGCGCGGCACTGATCGACACCCTGCTCGCCTCGATCCTCCAAGCTTCGATCAACACCCATGGCAAGGACGGCAGCGCCGGCCACATCGCGCTTGTCGCCACCGGCGGCTATGGCCGCGGCCTGCTCAACCCCAGCTCGGACATCGACCTGCTTTTCCTGCTCCCCCGGGCATCCACCAAGCTCCCCAAGCCGCTGCAGGAACTCGTCCAAGGTGTGCTTTATCCGCTCTGGGATGTTGGTTTCAAGGTCGGCCACGCCTGCCGCTCGATCACCGAGTGCATCGAACAGGCGAAGATCGACCCGGAAAACAAAACCTCGCTCATGGACGCGCGGCTGATTTCCGGAGACCCCGAATTGTTCCGGAGTTTCGAAACCCGCTTCGCCAGCGACTGCATCAACCGGAACCAGGCCGCTTTTTTCGAACTTCGCCGCCAGGATCTCCGGAGCCGCCATGAGAAATACTCCCACACCGTGTTCCTGCAGGAACCCAACGTCAAAGAAAGCTGCGGCGGCATGCGCGACTATCACAGCGTCCAATGGGTCGCCCGCGTGAAACGCGGCAGCGCCCGGCTCGAGGATCTGGTGGAAAGCAAACTGCTGACCGCCTCCGCGTTGCGCGAAATGGAGGAAGCCTATGATTTCCTCCACCGGGTGCGCAACGAGCTTCATTACCACACCGGCAAGGGCACCGATCAACTCACGCTCCAGCTCCAGGGCGTGGTGGCCACCGCCTTCAGCTATCCCCAGCGCAACATTCTGCGCAGCACCGAGGCCTTCATGCGCGACTACTACCGCCACACGCGGCATCTCTATCAGCATGCCACCTCGTTGATGGAGACCTTCGAGATCGAACGCGACTCACAATCCGGGTCCGGCATCCGCTCCTTCCTCACCTTCCGGAAAAAAAGCCGCGAGGAGTTTGACGGTTTCATCACCCGTGACGGCCGCCTGTTTCCCGCCAACCAGGACATTTTCAAAGACGATCCCAGCCGCCTGATGCGGCTCTTCCAGCACTGCCAGCTCAGGGACCTCAAACTCAGCCCGCAACTCCGCCGCCTCATCGCGCAGCACTGGGAGGACATCGACCGGCCGTTCCGCTATTCGAAAGCCAACCGCCAGATTTTCCAGGCCATCCTCGAACGCAAGGGCGATGTCGCGCGCACGCTGCGCCTCATGCACCGCATCGGCTTCCTCGGCCGCTACCTGCCCGAGTTCGGCGCGCTCGACTGCCTCGTCCAACACGAGTTCTTCCACCGCTACACCGCAGACGAGCACACCCTGCGCTGCGTCGAGGAACTCGACAAACTCATCGCGGAAAACAAGCCGCACCGCGAAAACTACCGACGCCTGTTCCATGAGATCGCCGATCCCTACGCGCTCTACCTCGCGGTGATCCTGCACGATACCGGACGCGCTGAAAACGTCCGCGAGCACATCGACGGCTCCGCCATCCTCGCCGCCAAGCTCTGCAACCGCCTGCAGATCCACGGCGCGCGGCGCACCCTCATCATGTTCCTTGTGGACAACCACCTGACCTTCTGGCGCACCGCCACCACCCGCAATCTCGACGACCCCGAGGTGATCGCCGAGTTCGCGGCCATCGTCAAAAACCGCTCGAATCTCGATGCCCTGCTGCTCTTCACCTTCATCGACTCCAGCGCCACCGCCCCGGACGCCTGGAACGGCTGGAAGGAAAGCCTGATGCTCCAACTCCACACCGCCACCCGCAATTTCCTCGCAGACGGCCGTGAAAAATATTCGAAGAAACTCGATGCAGACCGCCTCGCCCTGCGCGACGCCGTGATCGGCCTGATGCGCGAGGATTACCACCCTGACATCAAGCGCCACTTCGAGCGCATGCCCGCCGCCGCCTTCCACTTCCGCCAGCCCGGCCCCATCGTCACCCAGGTGCGCACCGTCCGCCACTTCCTCCAGCGCGAGGCGGAGACCAAGGACCCCTTCGCCTTGTGCATCAAGTGGATCGACCACACCGACCAAGGCTACTCCGAGGTCGTGCTCGCCACCCGCGACAAGCCTTTGTTGTTAGAAAAGATCTGCTGCGCCCTCGCCTCCGAGCAGATCAACATTCTATCCGCCGATTTGTTCACCCGCGCCGATGGCATCGTGGTGAACATCTTCCGGGTCTGCACCACCAACTTCGAGGCGGTTTCCTCCGCCACCACGCGCAAACGCTTTCTCGAAACCTTCGAGGCCATCCTCGCCGCCGCGGACTACGAGCCGGAGAAGTATCTCAAACGCCGCGTCAATTTCCTCAAACCCCGCACCGACCGCGGCATCCCGGTGCCGGTGCGCGCCTACGTGACCAACGAACTCCACCCGAGCTGCACCACCGTCGAACTCCAGGCGCTCGACCGCATCGGCCTGCTGCACGACCTTTTCCACACCATCAACCAATACTGCCTCAACACCGCCCACGCCCGGATTTGCACCGAAAAGGGCGTGGCCATGGACACGCTCTACATCACCACGGCCGCCGGCGGGAAAATCGAGGACCCCGCCATCCTCAGCCAACTCGAGGAACGTTTCTCCGAACTCATCGCCCGGCCCGATTCCGCGGAGTGAGGGGGCATGCGGCTGGAAAATCGAACGAACCCGCAAACCCCTCGATTTAGAAAACCGGAATGCGGTTGCAGGTTGCGGCGGCACTGTCTTTAATCCTCCGCCGTGCCCCATTTGGACCTGCATGCAGCCCCGCTCGAACTGGCGACCAACCGCGATTTCCTGCGCTCGGTTTTTCAATCGATGCTCCGCGCCCGGATCCTCGAAAACAAGCTCTCCAGCCTTTACAAGGCGGGAAAAATCGTCGGCGGCGTCTATCTCGGGCGCGGCCAGGAAGCGGTGAGCGCCACACTCGGTGCCGCCCTCATCCAAGGCACGGATTTCTACGCCCCGCTGATCCGCGACCAGGCGGGACGCACGGCGTTTGGCGAGTCGATGCTCGACTGCACCCGCACCTACCTCGGCTCGGTCCAGGGACCCATGCGCGGGCGGGATGGCAATGTGCACCGCGGCCGACCGGAGCTGGGCATGCCGGTGATGATTTCCCACCTCGGATCGCAGGTCTCGGTGGTGGCGGGCA